>JAGCAG010000052.1 GCA_017652785.1 Paludibacteraceae bacterium
GATTTGGTTTTTGCTAATTTATAATCTAATCCTATTACATTTGAATCCATTTGTTGCTCTTTTGTTTTTAGTCGTTGAACATATTTCCAAACTTATTCCACACATTGTTGAGATTTTTTTCTTTCTTCTTATCTTTCGTTTTGATTTCTTTTTGTTCACAACAATTTTGCTCTCCATTGCTGAGAAGGGACAAAATCAAAGCATTTTCTGGTTTTGCAAACTCTGATGCGGTAAAGTTATCGTAAGAAATGTTGCGAACTTCGGCCAACAATTTAGTTTGTAGCAAATCTGCAAAGCATATTAGTTTTGAGCCGCCTCCTGTAAGAACAATTCCTCCATTCAATTCCAAGTTACCGATACGACCTTCTATTAATTGAATAATTTCCATTAAACGTCCCATTGCTACGTTTTCGATTTGTTTACGAGAGATGGTTGATTCCTCTGTCTTGTTCTTCCAAGTATCGTTGGTTGTCAGAGATAAGTTAATTTTTAGGACTTCGCTTTTCTCTTCCGATACCGAATATAGTGTACTAATATCCTTCGTGATGTTCTGCGAACCAAAAGGAATAACAAATAAATCTCTCAACTTTCCTTTTTCAAAGGCAATGCAAGAGGTACAATTTGCACCAAAATCAATCAACAAGCAATTATTATTTTTTTCTTCATCGGAAAGAAATGTTTCAGCTAAAGCCAAAAGAGCAATTTCTTTTTGAGCTGAAAAATTCTTCGTTTTCTCAAATATTTTTTTCAACTTTTCCTCCAAAGTTGATTTGCTTCTTATCCCTAAATAGTTAACCTTCAGAATATCCCCTCTTTTGTTGATTACGTTGTCAAAATCGTTGCCATCCAAATTAAAACCATTCGAGATGAGGCGATGAAGAATAGAGATCTTTTCAAAATCTTCAAATTGAGCCGCATCAAATAACCCTTCTGAAGTTTGCAGTTCCTGAAAAATATTTTCTGACTGTAAATCCGTTATTATTTGTTTCTCTATTTCTTTTAAAGTATTTGCTGTTATAATGCTTTTAATGGCAATATTTTTTGAGAAACTTTCACTCCTCAGAGAATGCCCATTAACGGCATAATAGAAGGATTTTATAACGATGTTGCTATCGTTAAGTTTATTTGCTACCGAAGTTTGCAACTTTTTCAAAAGCAGAACTATTTCATCCGCAATCTTCTCAATGTTGCAAACAACACCTCTTCGGATACAATTTTTAGGTGTAGTTTTTTCGCACAAATCAACGATTGTGATTTTTTGATTATCGCCCTTTTGTGCTGCCGCCGCCACCAATCGAGAGCTTCCTAAATCTATTGCAACTATAATTTTTTCGCTCATATAGAGTGTATTTTATTTTATTCCAATTACTTGATTTTTGTAACGTAAATCCAATTTTTTATATCTGTTCCAATCCATTTGATTCATCCCTTTGATATAAAAATTTTTGAGCTTGTTTAATTTTTTCTCGTAATTGTCAAAACTACCTAATATAATCTGGTGATTACCAACTCGTGGAGTAAGTTCTACAAAAGCACTATCCACAATATGAATCTGCTCAATCTGAGCATTCCAAAAAGTTTCTTTATCGATGTAACGAACAAAATCAATAATTGCTGGCAAAGAGATTTTTTGTGTATTCCCAGTAACAATAGGAACATGCGCTGCGCATTGCAACGATGTTGGCATTCGTTTCCCTTCTGTATCAATATAATAATCCTCTTGCCCCATTATTCTAAAAAATGGTTTGCGTTGAAACACAACAATTTGCACAGAGCCAGATGGCGATTTGAAGCATTCTACTTTTTTTACAGCAATTTGCTTTTCTATCTCATGTTCTATCGCTTGAACATCTATTTCATTAAGAGTTTTGCCTATTGGCGTCAGTTGGGAATTTGCTAGCATAATTGCAACATCCTTTTCCGAAATAAAATGAAAATTCGTACTATCATTTATCTCCACTTGCATTTCTTTGCAAATCAATTTATCTTTTTGTTTTGAAAAAAACAACATAGAGAAAACAATGTAACAAGCAGTTACAATTAGTCCAAACAAAATCAATATGCTCCGAAAAATCTTCATTTCTTATCTTAAAGCTTCCACTATTTGAGGTAAATACATATCAATATCTCCAGCTCCAATTGTTAGAAGCACATCAAACTGTTGTAATTTTAGTACAGAAATTAAATCTTTTTTAGTAGTAAGTATTTTTTCATTACAAATCACCTCGTCAAAAATAATTTTAGAAGAAACTCCCTCAATGGGCAATTCCCGAGCAGGATAGATTTCCACTAAAACAACCAAATCAAGAAACGAAAGTGCTTGGGCAAAATCTTTGTAAAAGTCACGAGTTCTGGTAAAAAGATGTGGTTGAAACACTCCACAAACTTTCTTATTTTCATAAAGTGCTTTTACTGATTTTATGCTTGCCAATAGTTCTTCAGGATGGTGAGCATAATCGTCGATAATGGTAAGTTTGTCGGTCTTAAGGTGAGTTTCAAAACGACGACGAATACCTGCGAACGACTCCATTCCCGCTTTTAATTCTTCAGCACCGACTCCGTTTAGCCACGCAATAGCCATTGCTGCAACACCATTTTCAACATTTACCAAAACAGGAACGCCAAGATTTATGTTGCAAATTTTTTCATTTGGAGTGACAAAATCAAAAACCAATTCTCCGTTACCAACTCGAATGTTTTCTGCATAAAAATCGGCTTTCTCAGTAGCAGAATAAGTGTAGAGCTCTACTCCTTGTTTCAGTCGAGGTTGAAGTTTAATCCCTTTTTTCATTACTAAACATCCACCCTCTTGGATGAGTGAAGTGAAGTGAGCAAAACTTTCTAAGTAAGCTTCGTGTGTACCATAAATATCTAAATGGTCAGCATCAGCAGATGTTATCACAGCCATATAAGGCAATAAGTGATGGAACGAACGGTCAAATTCGTCAGCTTCAATCACCACCAAATCACTCTTATCTGAGAGCAATAAATTACTCGTATAGTTTTTGGCAATACCTCCAAGAAAGGCGTTGCAATCCACCTTACTTTGCTTGAGTAAATGTGCAGTCATTGTAGAAGTCGTGGTTTTTCCGTGTGTTCCAGCAATACAAAGTCCTCTTTCTAACCGAGTAATTTCGCCTAAAACTTGTGCCCGTTTCTGAATAGTAAACCCTTGTTGCTGGAAATACTGAAACTCCGAATGCTTAGTAGGAATTGCAGGAGTATACACAACTAATGTTATTTCTTTTTGCAAAAAATTCGCAGGAATTAAATCTACCGAATCGTCGTAATGAATTTCAATACTTTCAGCTTCGAGTTCTTCGCAAAGAATGCTACGAGTGCGGTCGTAACCTGCTACAGCAAATCCTTTTGCCTTAAAATAACGAGCCAAAGCACTCATCCCAATTCCACCAATTCCTAAGAAATAAACATTTTTGTATGTCATCGTTGCATAGTCTTAAAAGTTTTCTCTTTGTCTTAACACTTCATAAATGAGGATTCCTGCAGAAACCGAAACATTGAGAGAAGCTATTTTCCCACTCATAGGAATTCGAACTTGTTCTTCGCAAAGCTTCAGACGTTCAGAATTAATGCCTACGTCCTCTGCTCCCATAACTATCGCAATAGGTTCTTTCATTGAGCATTGAGTATAATTTTTTGTTGCTTTTTCTGTTGCTGCAACAATTTTTATCCCGGACTCGGCAAGAAAATTTATGCAGTTAGTTAAATTTTCTGTACGACAAACAGCAATGTTGTGCAAAGCCCCTGCGGAAGTTTTTATTGCATCGGCATTGATGCTTGCTGCTCCTTGCGTAGGGATGATGATTGCGTCAACCCCTGCACATTCACATGTTCGAGCAATTGCTCCAAAATTGCGCACATCCGTCACACCATCAAGAATAACAAAAAACGGAACCTTCCCTTGTTCAAAAACAAACGGTACGATGTCTTCAATCTTTTGATAACTAATTTGAGAAAGAAAAGCAATCACACCCTGATGATTTTTTTCAGTCATTCTATCGAGTTTTTCTCTCGGAACTCGTTGTATTGCTATTTCCTTTCCTTTCAACGCATCTATCAACTCTCTGGCAATAGCACTGCTCATATCTCGACGAAGCAAAATGCGATCAAAGTCTTTCCCTGCGGCAATAGCTTCTATTACAGCCCTAATGCCAAAGACCATTGTACTCTCTTTCACTCGGTGCTCTTTTACACCCTCGAGATAATTGCGTTTTTTTGCGTTTTGGTTTTTGTTGGTTCTAATCATTGTACCTCTATACATCTAATCCAATGTCTGTACGATAGTATTTTTTATCAAACGAAATTTTTTCTGCCATAGCCAAAGAGGCCAAACGAGCATCGTTTTTGGTTTTGCCTAACGAACTTATCGCCAAAACACGACCTCCATTTGTAAGGATTTTTTCGCCTTCTTTTTTTGTTCCAGCATGAAAAATTACCGTATTTTCTTGCTCCATATTTAAGCCAAAAATCTCTTTGCCTTTTTCAAAACTTTCAGGATATCCACCCGAAGCAAGCACAATGGTAACAGCGCTCCGACTATCAATTTCCAATATCTTTTCGTTCAAATTTCCTACTGCAACACCTTTGAGCAAATCTACAAGATCGGACTTTATTCGGAGCATTACTGCTTCTGTTTCTGGATCTCCCATCCTAGCATTGTATTCAATCACAAAAGGATCTCCCTCTACATTCATCAGACCTATAAAAATAAATCCTTTGTAGTTGATGTTATCTTTTTGCAAACCGTTTATAGTTGGTTTTATAATGCGTTCTTCAACTTTTTGCATAAAAACCTCATCGGCAAAAGGCACTGGAGAAACGGCTCCCATTCCACCTGTGTTCAAACCTGTATCTTTTTCACCAATTCGTTTGTAATCTTTTGCAACAGGGAGAATTTTGTAATTTTTTCCATCGGTCATAACAAATACCGAACATTCTATCCCAGACAAATACTCTTCAATAACAACAGTAGAACTTGCATCACCAAATTTTCCTTGTAGCATTTCTCGAAGTTCTTTCTCTGCCTCTTCTATTTCAGAAAGAATCAAAACTCCTTTTCCAGCCGCCAAGCCATCTGCTTTTAGCACATAAGGGGCTTTTAGTTCTCTTAAAAACGCCAAACCTTCTTGTAGATTTGTTGCATCCACACTCAAATAGCGAGCTGTCGGGATGCCGTGTTTCATCATAAAGTTTTTAGAAAACTGCTTGCTTCCCTCCAACATTGCTCCTTGTTTGTCAGGGCCAATAACAGGAATATGTCTTAATTCCTCATCGTTAGAAAAAAAATCAACAACGCCCTCGACCAAAGGTTTCTCTGGACCAACTACCACCATGTCTATTTTTTCAGCGAGAGCAAACTGCTTCAAACCTTCAAAATCGTTTTCGGCAATAGCAAGATTAACCCCAACGCTCTCAGTTCCTGCATTTCCTGGCGCAATAAATAACTTTTCAACTTGACTGCTTTTTGAAATTTTCCAAGCAAAAGCATGTTCGCGTCCGCCTGATCCTAATAAAAGTATTTTCATTTTCGTGTTCATTTTTACCTTTGGCAAAGGTAGTAAAAAATGTTAACGGACAGGGTTGATTGAAGCAAGATAACGAACAGATTTTTTTGACAAATTTAAACAAAAAATAGCCCGTTTTTCCTTTTTGCTCAAAGGAAGATTTTGAATACTAATTGTTACTTTTGTGCTCTTGTTTTTTTAGGTAGAAACATGTCATTATTAAGCATCATATTGTTATCAGCAGGTCTGGCAATGGATTGTTTTTCGGTTTCGTTAGCGTGCTCCATGCAAAAGGAAAAGATTGCTCTTCGGAAAACAATCTTTGTAGCATTAATGTTTGGCTTTTTTCAAGGAATAATGCCTATCTTAGGTTGGTCGTTAGGCTTGTTTTTTAAGAGTTTTGTAGAAGAATTTTCGGGTTGGATTGCCTTTTTCATTCTTGCTTTTTTGGGCGTAAAAATGATCATAGAAGGACTAAAGCAAGAACCAACCGAAAACGCTAGTAATATTTTTTCTTCTTATAAAATTCTTTTCTTGATGGCGATCTCAACAAGCATTGATGCGATGGCATCTGGCGTGGTATTCATTCCTTTTGGTCGGCAGATTTGGATGGCTGCATTTATCATTGCATTAGGAAGTTTTGTTTTCTCTTTACTTGGCATCTTTTTGGGTAAAGTATTGAAGAGTTTTTTGCCTTTTCGGGCTGAGATTTTAGGTGGAGTGATGTTAATTTTGATTGGGTTGAAGATTTTGTTCAATGTTTGATTATGAATTATAAAGAAGTTGAATTTGTAATAGAAAAAAACCAAGAAGTGGTCTCAGACGTTTTGGCAAGTTTGTTGGGCGAAATTGGTTTCGAGAGTTTTTTGCCAAATGAAACCAGTTTTTTGGCCTACTGTCAGACGGATTTTTTTGACGAAGATGCGTTACGTTTGGTAATTAAAAATTTTCCGATTGAGGCAAATATCTCTTTTTTGGTGCGTGATGCGGAACAAAAAAATTGGAACGAAACCTGGGAAAAGGATTTCTCCTTGTTCGAAGTCTGCGACGCCTGCGTAGTGCGCCATCCTCAAACCATTCTCTCAAAAACGTATGATTACGAGGTAGTTATAGAGCCAAAAATGGCTTTCGGCTCGGGTTACCACGAAACTACTCGTTTGGTAATGAACAAAATGTTGCAAATGGATTTTTCGGGGAAAGAGGTACTTGATATGGGCTGCGGAACTGCTGTATTGGCGATTTTGGCATCGAAACTTCAAGCAAAAAACATCGCAGCTATTGATATTGACGAATTTTCTTTCCAAAACGCCCTACACAACTGCACGTTGAACGGAGTGAAAAACATTGATGTAAAACTTGGAGATGCTAGGTTACTTTTCGAACAACAATTTGACATCATTTTGGCAAACATCAATAGAAACATCTTGCTGAACGATATGAAACGTTATGTTTCTGTTCTAAAAGAGAAAGGTTGTTTGTTGTTGAGCGGTTTTTATGCCGAAGACGTTGAGATAATTTCAGCCAAAGCAAAAAGTCTTGGTTTGAAAAAACAAGACGAACACTTTGATAACAATTGGGCTTTGGTTTGTTTTGAGAAATAAGAGATGAAGAGTGTTTTTTTAGTTGGATTTATGGGCTCGGGCAAAACTACTATCGGAAAGGAAGTTGCTCAAAAAATAGGTTATCAGCATCTCGATTTAGATGTTTTTATTGAAAATAAATATCATAAAACTGTTTCTCAAATTTTTGCGGAAGTTGGAGAAAGTGAGTTTCGCAATTTAGAAAGGAAAGCTTTGCAAGAGGTTATTGAATTTGAGCAATGTGTGATTTCTACTGGAGGGGGAACCCCATGTTTTTTTGATAACATGCAGCAAATCACCTCTCACGGAATTTGTTTTTATCTTGAAGCGGATAGTAAGGTTCTTGCTGATAGACTGTTCTATAAAGGGTGTAAGCGTCCACTTTTAGCAGGTAAGAACAAGGAAGAGTTGTTGGATTATATTGAAAAAACAATTGCTCAAAGGGAGTGTTTTTATCGCCAAGCACAAACCATAATCGATGCCAATGATACCCAAGTAGCCATTGACCAGATTTGTGAGTTTTTAGAAAAAGAGAAATAAATCTATTTTTTTATTGATAATGCTTTTTTGACAGAGATTTTTTCTCCTTTGTAAAAAGCAATGATGAAGCAGTCCGAAAATTTTTCTTTCAGAGCTGCATGGAGTTTTTTTGCTTCTTCGTAGTTGCCAACTGGTTGAGATGTGTATTTGAAGTACCCATTCTCTTTGAAAAATGTTAGATTTTTTTCTCCCTTCATCGAAGGGTGATTGGCTCCTAGTTCTTCTTTAACAGCAAACAATTGCACTCTATATGTAGGCAATTCGCTATCCAAGACTTCAGCTTTGAGTGCTTGATACTTTCCGTTATTTTTTTTGTCGTATTCGTATTTATATTGTTTAACTGCTTCGCAAATGGCTGTAGCAATCTCGTTTTGTCCTTTCTTTGAAATCAAATAGTTTTCATCGCTAGCATTGCTTATAAAACCAACTTCTATCAAAACACTTGGCATTTTGGTTTGATGAAGCACCCAAAAAAGGTCCTGTCTGACGCTACGATTTTCCCTATCGGTTTTTTTTGCAAATTGTTGTTGCACAAGATCTGCCATTAGCAAACTTTGATCATTGTATTGATCCTGAAGAAATTCGAACATAATGTACGACTCCGGTCTGTTTGGATCAAATCCTTGATAACTTTCCTTGTCGTTTTCGAGCAGAATTACCGAATTTTCTCGTTTGGCCACTTCAAGGTTAGCTCCAGCTTTAGCCATTCCCAAAATGTAGGTTTCAGTTCCACAAGCTTTGGTGGATTGTGCCGAGTTAGTATGAATGCTAATAAAGAAATCTCCGTTGTTTTTATTTGCAATGCGAGGGCGATCTTTCAACGTCAAAGTTTGGTCTTTTTTTCGGGTGTAAACCACTGTAATATCAGGACATTCGGCTTCTATTTTTTCGCCCAGCAGAAGTGCTATTTTCAGATTCAAGTCTTTTTCTTTCGACTTGCAACCTATAGCACCAGGATCATCGCCTCCGTGTCCGGGATCGATTACAATAGTGAACGCACTAGCCAAAGTGGAAATGCAAAGCAAAGCAAAAACCGCGAAAATGAATTTTTTTGAACGCATGAACAATTCATAAAAAAAGGTTTACAAAAATAGAAAAAAAAGTTATTTTTGCAATCCTTTTTACTGAGAAGGATTGCCATTTTAGCTCAGTTGGTAGAGCAACGCATTCGTAATGCGTAGGTCTGGGGTTCGAGTCCCCAAAATGGCTCTAATCTAATTTTTTAATAGTACAATAATGAATAAAAGTGCATTACAAGTAGCTCGTGCTGCTTATCAACCAAAACTACCAAACGCATTGCAAGGTGCGGTAGCTGTGAAAGAAGGTGCTGCTACAGAATCGGTGGCAAACCAAGAAGAAATTAAAAAATTGTTCCCTAACACTTACGGGATGCCTATCGTTACGTTTGAAGTGGCAGACAAAAAAGCTGAACTTCCTGCAATGAACGTAGGGGTTATTCTTTCGGGCGGACAAGCTCCTGGAGGACACAACGTAATTTCAGGTCTTTTCGACGGATTGAAGTCGTTCAACAAGGATTGTAAATTATACGGATTTTTGGGAGGACCTAGCGGTTTGACCGATCATAAATACATCGACCTCACTGCCGACATTATTGACGAATATCGCAACACTGGCGGCTTCGACATCATCGGTTCTGGTCGTACGAAATTGGAAGAAACCGAACAATTCGACAAAGGAATTGAAATCTGCAACAAACTTGGAATCAAAGCTTTGGTAATTATCGGTGGCGACGACTCTAACACTAACGCTTGTGTTTTGGCAGAATATTACTTGCAAAAAAACACAGGCATTCAAGTTATTGGTTGCCCAAAAACTATTGATGGCGACTTGAAAAACAACATGATTGAAACTTCATTTGGTTTCGATACTGCTTGTAAAGTATATTCAGAAGTTATCGGTAACATCATGCGAGATGCTAACTCTGCTAAAAAATATTGGCACTTCATCAAATAGATGGGACGTTCGGCTTCACACATCGCACTTGAATGTGGTTTGCAAACACAACCTAACATTTGTATTGTAAGCGAAGAGGTTGAAGCTAAAAAAATGACACTCGGACAAATCGTTAATGACATTGCCGATACGGTTGCCGCTCGTGCTGCTGATGGTAAAAACTTTGGTGTAGTTTTGATTCCTGAAGGTTTAATTGAATTCATTCCTGAAATGAAAGTGTTGATTGCCGAGCTCAACGACCTTTTGGCTCACGAAAGCGACGTACAAAAAGCTTTGCAAGGGCTTACTCCAACAAGTGCAGCTGTTTATGCATCGCTTCCTGAAGCTATCGCAAAACAATTAACACTCGACCGCGACCCTCACGGCAACGTACAAGTTTCACTTATCGAAACTGAGAAATTGCTTATCGAGATGGTTAAAACTCGCTTGGCTGCAATGAAGGCAGAAGGCAAGTTTGTAGGCAAATTCTCTGGACTTGGACACTTCTTCGGTTACGAAGGACGTTGTGCTGCTCCATCGAACTTCGATGCCGACTACTGCTACTCGCTTGGTTTCAATGCTGCTCAACTTATTGCTGCTGGCAAAACTGGTTATATGTCGCTTGTGCGTAACACTACTGCTCCTGCTGCAGAATGGATTGCTGGTGGTGTACCTGTTACGATGATGATGAACATGGAACGTCGCCATGGCGAAATGAAACCTGTTATCCGCAAAGCGTTGGTAGAATTGGACGGAGCTCCTTTCAAAGCATTGGTAGAAAACCGTGCTGTGTGGGCTAA
>JAGCAG010000053.1 GCA_017652785.1 Paludibacteraceae bacterium
GATCAAAATCGTCGGGATTTCACCATCAACGCATTGGCAATTGGGCTGAATAGTGAAACTTGGGGAATGCTCGTCGATCCTTTCTTTGGGCAGCGCGATTTGGAAAACAGAATAATTCGTACTCCACTTGATCCTAATGTTACTTTTTCCGACGACCCTTTGCGTATGCTTAGGGCTATACGTTTTGCTACGCAATTAAGTTTTTTTATAGAAACAGAAACCTTTGCTGCCATAGCTGCCAATAAGGAACGAATAAAAATTATCACGCAGGAGCGAATCCTTTCGGAGTTGAACAAAATAATGCAATCTGCCAAGCCTTCGGTTGGCTTTTTGCTTTTAGAAAAAAGTGGTTTGCTCGAACTTATTCTTCCAGAACTGAATGCACTGAAAGGCATTGATAAGAAAAATGGTGTAGGACATAAAGATAATTTTGTTCACACATTGAAAGTTTTGGACAAGATTGCCTCCCAAACCGACGATTTGTGGTTGCGTTGGGCTGCGCTTTTCCACGACGTAGGCAAACCTCGCACCAAGCAATGGTTCGAAAAGCAAGGTTGGACTTTTCGTAATCACGATTTTGTTGGAGCTAAAATGATTCCGCACATATTCCGTCGAATGAAACTCCCAATGGGTGAACCGATGAAGTTTGTGCGAAAAATGGTAGAATTGCACATGCGCCCAATAGTGTTGAGCGAGGACGTTGTAACCGACTCGGCTGTTCGTCGTTTGCTTTTCGATGCGGGCAACGACATCGATTCGTTGATGTTGCTTTGCGAAGCGGATATAACTTCTGGCAATAAGGAAAAAGTGGAGCGTTTTATGAACAATTTTCAGACGGTGCGTCAAAAGTTGAAAACGATTGAAGAAAAAGACCGTATTCGCAATTTTCAGCCACCTATTTCGGGAGAGGAGATTATGCAGATTTTTTCGTTGCCACCTTGCGCTTTGGTGGGCGAAATAAAAATGGCGATAAAAGATGCCATTCTCGATGGAAAAATTCCTAACGAACGCGAAGCGGCTTACAACTTTATGATGAAAAATTTTAAGAAAGAATAAAAAAAGAAAATATGATACTTGGAAATTTGAACGATAGCGACAGAATAAATGCTCTGCATCCGCTTTTTAGCGAGTTGTTTGCTTTTGTGAAGAGCAATGATTTGTTGCAGTGCGATTTGGGTCGCATTGAACTGAAAGGTAGCGACCTATTTATTAACAATGTGGAAGCAACTTTGGTGAACGACGAAAAACAACCTCTTGAGGTGCATCGCGATTACATTGACGTACATATTCCGCTCTCTGCAACCGAGAGAATCGGTTGGAAAGCTTTGTGCGATTGCTCTGCCTCGGATGGTGCTTTCGATGTGGAAAATGATTTTGCGCTTTATCGTGAGGCGCCATCAACGGTTATGGATGTTAAGGTGGGTGAGTTTTTGGTGGTTTTCCCCGAAGATGCTCATGCACCAATTCTTGGAAATGGAACGTTGAGAAAACTTATAGCAAAAGTAAAAATATATGAATAAAAATATAGGAATTGATCTATCGGTAACACCTTACGGAAAGGTGAGAAATGAAGTTTACGAAATGGCAATTTTGCCTTGGGGTGCTACCGAACCGCATAACCTA
>JAGCAG010000054.1 GCA_017652785.1 Paludibacteraceae bacterium
CGGGAGTTATTTTTCTTTTTTGGGTCATCCTAATGACTTTATTCCATAAGTTTTTTGTAACGAATCTTTTTTGGAGTAACATCTCCTAAACGCAACTTTTTGTTCTCTTCGTATTCCGAATAAGAACCCTGGAAAAAGAAGACTTCGGAATCGCCCTCAAAGGCAAGAATATGTGTGCAGATGCGGTCGAGGAACCAGCGGTCGTGAGAAATGACAACTGCGCAACCAGCAAAGTTTTCCAGCCCTTCTTCGAGCGCTCTCAGTGTGTTTACATCGATGTCATTAGTTGGTTCGTCGAGCAAAAGCACGTTGGCTTCTGATTTAAGTGTAAGAGCCAAATGTAAGCGGTTTCTTTCTCCGCCTGAAAGCACTCCACAAAGTTTCTCTTGATCGGCCCCTGTAAAATTGAATCGTGCTAAATAGGCACGAGCATTTACTTCTCGTCCTGCAACTCTAATAAATTCCGTTCCGCCTGAAACTACCTGAAAAACAGTTTTTTGAGGATCAATGTCTTTATGTGTCTGATCAACGTAACCGATTTTTACCGTTTCACCAACTTCAAAAGTTCCTTTGTCAACACTTTCAATTCCCATTATAAGACGGAAAAGTGTTGTTTTTCCAGCACCATTAGGACCAATGATTCCAACAATACCATTGGGAGGAAGAGTGAAGTTCAAATTTTCGAATAATAGTTTTTCGCCAAAAGCTTTGGATACGTTTAATGCGTTTATCACCTTATTTCCCAAGCGTGGACCATTAGGAATAAAAATTTCCAATTTTTCTTCACGCACTTTTTGGTCTTCGTTCATCAACTGATCGTAGGCATTCAAGCGGGCTTTTCCCTTTGCTTGTCGTGCTTTGGGTGCCATACGCACCCACTCCAACTCTCTCTCAAGTGTTTTTCGGCGTTTGCTGGCTTGTTTCTCTTCCATTTCCATTCGCTTGGTTTTTTGCTCAAGCCACGAGGTGTAGTTCCCTTCCCAAGGGATGCCTTCTCCACGGTCGAGTTCAAGAATCCAACCTGCTACGTGATCGAGGAAGTAGCGGTCGTGAGTGATGGCAATTACCGTTCCTTCGTATTGCTGCAAATGCTGTTCGAGCCAATCAATACTTTCGGCATCCAAGTGGTTGGTGGGCTCATCGAGCAATAGAATGTCGGGTTTTTGGAGTAAAAGACGGCATAGAGCTACGCGGCGTCGTTCGCCTCCCGAAAGATTTTTTACTACCCAATCCTCCGGCGGACAACGCAGAGCATCCATTGCACGCTCGAGTTTGTTGTCCAAGTTCCAAGCGTCAAGTTGGTCGAGTCTTTCTTGCACTTCGGCCTGACGGGCAAGAAGTGTGTCGAAGTCTGCGTCGGGTTCTGCAAATTTTTCGTTGATTTCGTCGAACTCTTTTAGTAAGTTCACTGTTTCTTGAACGCCTTCTTGAACAATCTCTTTTACCGTTTTTTCTTCATCAAATTTTGGTTCTTGTTCCAAATAGCCAACGGAGTAACCAGGCGAAAAAACTACCTCTCCTTCGTACGATTTTTCTACTCCTGCAATGATTTTCATCAAAGTCGATTTCCCCGAACCATTTAGCCCAATGATACCGATTTTTGCTCCGTAGAAAAACGAGAGATAAATGTCTTTTAATACCTGTTTTTGTGGCGGAAACTTTTTGCTCACGCCCACCATCGAAAATATAATCTTCTTGTCGTCTGCCATAATTTTTAATTTTTTTGTAAGGACCGCAAAGATAGCAAAAAAACCGTACCTTATGAGGTGCGGTTTTTTGCTAAAGTTATTTACTTTTATCGTTAGTTGTTTTTGTTCAATATTACTAAAGCCGCAATAACTCCGGGTACCCAACCGCAAAGGGTCAGTAAAAACACAATCAACAGCGAGCCGCAACCTTTGTCAACTACAGCCAAAGGTGGAAATATTATTGCTAACAGGACTCTGAGTAATGACATAACTATTAATGGATTAATAGTTTGTTTTTTTTACTTCGAAGTGTGCTTGTGGGTGGTCGCAAGCAGGGCAGCGTTCTGGCGCGTCGGTGCCTTCGTAGATAAATCCGCAGTTGCGGCATTGCCAAACCACTTTTTCTTCTTTCTTGAAAACTGAGCCGTTTTCAATGTTCTTCACAAAAGCAGCGTAACGCTCTTCGTGTCCTTTTTCTGCCACAGCAATGTTGCGATACATCAAAGCAATTTCGGGGAAACCCTCTTCGTCGGCCACGTCGGCAAAGTGAGGATAAGCATCGGCCCATTCTTCGTGTTCTCCTTCGGCAGCTGCTTTTAGGTTATCGATTGTTTTACCAATAACACCAGCAGGATACGAAGCTGTGATTTCTACACAACCACCTTCGAGCCATTTGAACATACGTTTTGCATGTTCTTTTTCTTGGTCGGCAGTTTCTGCAAAAATGGCAGAAATTTGTTCATAACCCTCTTTTTTTGCTACGCTAGCAAAGTAAGTGTAACGCATACGAGCTTGGCTCTCTCCTGCAAACGATGTAAGCAAGTTTTTTTCAGTTTGTGTTCCTTTTAGACTTTTCATGTTTTCTATAAATTTAAGTTAGTAATATGTATTTCTCTTTTTTGATCTTCCAATTCTTTTATTTGCACCTTTAGGCAATTTTGTGGAAGAATTTCTTCCACAATTTCGGGCCATTCCATCAAACAATAATTTCCGCTAAAGAAATAGTCTTCCACTCCAAAATCAAACGCCTCTTCTGCTTTTTTTAGTCGGTAAAAATCGAAATGAAAAACTTTTTCCTCGGAGTTTTCTATGCCGTATTCGTTCACTATGGAAAATGTAGGGCTGTTTATTATGTCGGCAACGCCAAGTTGCTTGCAAAGTGCCTTGATGAATGTAGTTTTGCCAGCACCCATCTCTCCATAAAAGGCAATCAACCGATGTTTTTTTGTTAATGCCAAAAAATCGGCAGCAGCAGAATCAATTTGATTCAAGTTTTTTATCTCAATAAGATGTGTCATAAACAACGATTATGATTGACAAATGTACAAAAATCTCAATAAATGCATGTCTGAAAAATGTCTTTTCGTTAGTTTTTTTGTGTGTCAAAGATTTTTTTTGAATCTTGGACGTAAATATGTATCTTTGCTGATTAAGAAAAGAAAGGTGTTTTATGAATGCAAATGAATTTAAAAGTTACGCTACCAAACATTTGAATATGAATAGTTTGGCGTTGGAAAAGTATATGAATTTTGTGTCGGCTTCTCATGGCGGAGGTTATGTTTCTCCTTCGATTTTGGAAGAGCGTCAGTTGAATGTCACTCAAATGGATGTTTTTTCTCGTTTGATGATGGACAGAATTATCTTTTTGGGTTCGCCGATAGATGACTATGTGGCCAATGTTATTCAAGCTCAGTTGCTTTTCTTGGATTCATCGGATCCAGGGAAAGATATTTCTATTTATTTGAATACTCCAGGAGGTTCGGTTTATGCTGGATTGGGGATTTACGACACGATGCAATACATACAAAGCGATGTAGCAACCATTTGTACAGGAATGGCAGCTTCGATGGGAGCGGTATTGCTTGTTGCTGGCGAAAAAGGTAAACGCTCGGCGCTGAAACATTCGCGAGTGATGATTCATCAACCACTTGGTGGAGTGAATGGTCAGGCCTCAGATATCGAAATTACTGCACGTGAGATTTTGAAATTAAAAAAAGAACTTTATCAAATAATTGCCGACCATTCTGGAAATACTTACGAACGAATAGAA
>JAGCAG010000055.1 GCA_017652785.1 Paludibacteraceae bacterium
ATAAAAATCTTTTTTTATGAAAAAACAAAGAATTTTGAAATTTCAGGTAGTGCTAATAATGGCGAACGTATTGTTTTTTGTCTCGGCTTGTGGAAATACTAAAAATACTGAGCAAGAAACAGAAAAGGAAAAACTTGCTGACATTGAAGTCGTTTACGAATATGGCATTCCGGTAGATTCGTTTAATTCGGTAGAAGGTGTTGTTGGTAAAGGAGAAACGCTGTCTGCAATTTTTGGCAAAATGGGTTGCAATGGGCAGGTGATTCATCAGTTAAACGATTTTTCATCGGAGATTTTTGATGTAAAACGCATTAAGCTAGGCGATAAATACACCGCCTATTACACAAAAGATTCCATCCCAACGCTCACCTACGTTGTTTACCATCAGTCGGTGGTAGACCACGTAGTCTTCCACGTTTGCGATAGTTTGTGTGCCATTCGCTACCAGAAACCTATTCGTCGTGAGCAGAAAACCTCACACGCCACTATCACCACTTCGCTTTGGGATGCAATAATTACAAACAATTTACATCGACAACTAGCTCTTGAACTTTCTGATATTTATGCATGGAGTATTGACTTTTTTGGACTTCAAAAAAATGATTCTTTCACTGTTTTTTATGATGAACTTTACGTGGATAGTTTGTCCATTGGCATTGGAAAGATTCATGCCGCAAAATTCACTCACAAAGGGAAACCTTTCTTGGCTTTCTACTTCAAAAACGATAGCGTAAATGGTTTTTGGGACGAAGAAGGTAACAGTCTCCGAAAAGCCTTCTTGAAAGCTCCGCTAAAATTTTCTCGCATATCGTCGGGATTTACCTATGCACGTAAACATCCAATTTACAAAACCGTTCGTCCGCATACGGGTGTTGATTATGCGGCACCAACAGGAACTCCAGTAATGAGCATTGGCGATGGAGTTGTGGTACAAAAAGGCTACAAAGGAGGTGGAGGTCATACGGTAAAAATTCGCCACAATAGTGTTTACACAACAGCCTATTTGCACCTTTCGCGTTACGCAAAAAACCTAAAGGTAGGTTCGCATGTATCGCAAGGCGAAGTGATTGGTTATGTGGGTAGCACAGGAGCATCTACAGGACCACATCTTGATTTCCGAGTTTGGAAAAACGGTTCTCCTATCAATCCACTCACTATGGAGTCGCCATCAGTTGAACCCATTCCACAAAATGCACTCGAAGAGTTTTTTGTTCTACGCGATTCTCTAAAGCAAACAGTAGAATAAAATTTTCATAAAACCACTCCAGGCTAACGATTTGTATTTTACTGTAGAAGTAGAAGAAGAATTCATCGTACAAGAAGATAAATAAAATCTCATTTCATCTTTATGAAGCAACATAAAAAAGAGGAAACTCAAAAAGAGTTTCTTCTTTTTGTTTACTACACGTTACAAAAAAGTATTGATAGCACTATTTTTATACCTTTGCAAAGGAATTTTACAAACTTAACGTAAGAAAATGCAAAAAAGAGATTTTTTATTACTAATTCTTTGCTTTTGTTCGGTTAGTTTTTTTGCACAAGTTGACCATCAAAAAATGTTTGACGCCTACCTAAAAGGAGATTTGAGCGTTTGGGGAGAAATGCTTAAAGAGAAACAGAAAAACATTCAATCTCTCTCCGAACAAGAACTTGCCGAAGTCATTAACTATCAATATGGTTACATTCCTTGGTGTTTAGAGACAAAAAAAACAGAACAAGCAGCTCTTTTTCTTCAACATTTTGAATCAAATCTATCTCTTTGGGAACAAAAAGGAGGCGATCGTGCAACTATTTTTGCCTATCGTTCTGGCGCAAGTGCTTTTCATTATAAAAGTTCATCGTCTCTCTCTCAAGCAATGGCGAGCATCAAATATGTAAACAAAGCTTTTGAAACAGATGCGACAAATCCCATCGTACTGAGTCTGAAAGGGAATATTGATTTTTACAAACCGGCCATATTTGGTGGTTCAAAAAAGGAAGCAATGGCTTATTTTAGTCAATCGTTGGCTGCTTTTGAGCAAAGAAATTGGACCAAGAACAATTGGAACTATGTAGCAACGATGCTTTGTTTGGTGCAAACATACGAAAAAACGAACCAAAAGGAAAAAGCTCTAAATCTTGCTCAAAAAATGCTTTCGGAATATCCTTCTTTTCTATATCTGAAAAACGAATATTACCCCTTGTTGTTACGAAAAAAATAACAGCTATTTATACAACAAAAATATACAAGGGACTTTCCCTATTTCAGGGAGTTGCTTTTTCCATTCGTAAAGATTTTTCGTACAAATCCATTCGTTTGAAGTAGTAATATTTGCAGCAATGCAAAGCCGCAGTTGCGACGAACAATTAGCAATCAAATCACGCAAAGTCTTGTCGTTGCGATAGGGAGTTTCTATGAATATTTGTGTTTGATTTTCAGAAAAAATTCGCTTTTCAAATTGCTTAAGTTTCTTCACTCGCTGATTGGCATCAATGGGCAAATAGCCTTCAAAAGCAAAAGACTGACCATTAAAACCAGAAGCCATAAGAGAGAGAACAATTGACGAAGGTCCGACCAGAGGGACAATCTTAATTCCTTTGCGATGAGCCAAGTCGACTAACTTTGCTCCAGGATCAGCGATGGCAGGACATCCAGCTTCTGACACCACTCCAACATCAAATCCTTGTAACAAAGGTTCCAACATTTGAGGGATTTCCTTCTCGTCAGTATGTTCGTTCAGAAGCGAAAAATTCAACTCATCAATATTTATAGTTTTATTTGCTTTTTTTAGAAAACGTCTAACAGTTCTTACATCCTCAGCAACGTAATACTTAATAGACAAAACAAGTTCGTTGTTGAACGCAGGAATTACTTTTCCCACTTCGGTATCGCCCAATAAACTAGGTATTAAATAAAGTGTCCCTTTCATCTATTCTTCTTTTTCCCAAGCAGAAATCTCAATATTACGAATTTCTATCTCCAATAATTTCAGTTCCTTCTGAAGTTGCATGATTTGTTTTTCATTCTTTAGGATTGTCCTCTCAAGCAACAATTTATCCTCTTTTTTAACAATAAAGTTATAGGAACTACGCATCTCTTCTATTGAAGACTCAAGCAAAGATTTTTGCTGCTTCTTTTGTTGGAAGACTTTATACTTTTCCCGAGCAATATCCGACTCAAAATCATCAATCAACGTATAAGAAATTACATCGTTAATAAAAAAGAGTGTTTCTTTTTCGTTCCGTTTTTTTGTTTGAGTTTCGTTCTCAATAGTTTTCTTTACTCGATCATATTTTTTTAGCTGAGCATATAATGCCAACTCTTCCTGACTCAAATCCTTCCAAAACTTCTTTTCTTCTGAAAAAATAAATTTATAGATCACTACCGAATCCTCATTTTGGTAACGATCTGTTGCAAACCAACCCACTTTATTATACTCATCAATAGCCATCATATAATCGTTAAACGGCGAATTAAAGGGCATACCAACGTTTTTTGCAGGCAAATAAGCATTGCTCATGGAACTAAATCGTGTAATATAAATATCATATCCTCCAATACCCTCCTTTGAGTCTGAGGCAAAATAAAGTGTAAGTCCGTCGGACATTAAAAATGGAAAATTTTTATTTGATTCGGAACATATTTTTTCTGAAATCAGATTTGGAATCGACCAACCTTCTGTAAGTCTATAAGACGACAATAATTCATAATTTCTACCTCTTTTCTCCGCATAAATACGTTTATCTTTACGTTCCGAAGTATACTGAATAGCATTCGAATCAGAAGGTACTATACTTAAATTTCCAACTTCAATAGGGAAATTATAAACATCAAGAAAAAACTCTTTTTTTACTCTAATGCTATCTAGAATTTCTATCTTTTCCACCCTATTCATAAACTCATTTGCAGTATTGCATTGAGTAATTTTTTCTTCATAATTTTTTGATTCTTGAGAATCTTGATTCTCTTGTAGACGAAGATAGAAATTTGTCGCCTCTAAAAAATTGTATTTAGAGAAATGATAATCAGCAAGAAACAAATCCGCTTTTGAGAATCCATATTCAGAAGCTTTCTCAAAATAGCATAAAAAATTGCTATCGTTTAGCTCCATTAGACATTTTGCATAACAATAATTAAGCAAAGCATCTTTAGGCTTCTTTTTCAAAAGCGACTTATAAATCGTTGCCGATTTTTCAAATTCTCCGTTGTTATAAAAAAACTCGGCATCCGACTTTTTTTGTGCAAAAAAGCAAGAGCAAAAAAACAAAACGACACCCAAAAGTACTGTTTTTTTCATTTTTTAGGGGAGAATAAACCTTAAACAAAGGAAAAAAACCGCATTCCAAAAATGCGGTTTTTAAGTATAAAATCTTCTCAACAGAATCTTCTATTGTAATCTAAACATAATAGGAAGCGTAAAACGAACGTTTACAGCCTTTCCACGTTGTTTCCCTGGAGTCCATTTTGGCATACTTTGTATCACACGAATAGCTTCACGGTCCAAACTTGGATCCACACCACGAACAACTGCAATATCTTTTATCGTACCATCTCTCCAAACTGTAAACTGACAAACAACGCGTCCTTGAATATTATTTTCTGCAGCAATACGAGGATATTTCATCTCACCCGAAATGTACTCAAACAATGCTTTTGTTCCTCCTGGGAATTCTGGATTCTTTTCCACTACTTGGAACACAACATTATCCTCTTCTTCTTCTTCCTCTATCTGAACTGGAGCTGCAACTACTTCTTGAACTGTTTTTTCATCATCTTCGGTTGTAAATTCAACAGTCTCAGTTTCTTTGTCGTCTTCTACAATTTCGATTTCTTCAATCACTTCTGGTGCTGGAGGAGGAGGTGGTGGTGGTGTTTGGTCTTCTTGAATAGTTTGCTCGATTTCTTCTTCGAACTCCAACGCTTCATCCACTTGTTCTACCTCGTACTTTGTTACTTCATGGTCAGTCCATTCAAACGCCACAAACAAAATGGCCAAAGCAACAACGAAACCCATTAAAATATAGGTTAATTTTTGGCCTTCCAAATCGGCTTTGGGTGATTTTTTTATATCCATTATCTTATTCTATTTTTTTAGAAACTTTTTCAGTCGCAAATATAGTATTTTTTTTATGTTTTCTAATTTTTTATATATTTATTTTTAACTTATTATTTTTTTTATCGTAGCGAGGAATTTTTCTTCAGAAAGAGCACACTTTCTCTCTCTAAAATTGGCAAAATCCTCAAAGTAATCGCTATAAATATCATCCATCAAATCGCGTTCTACCGAACAATCTTTTACCATTCTTTCCGTAGCTAAATGTCTGTAATACTGAACAGAACGCAAACGATTTTCCCAATCTTTTGGGCGTTGCATATCTATTTGATGTTCATTTTTTATCATCAAATAGAACGTTTCGTAAAATTCGTCTAAGGAGTCAAAAAAGTTAAAAATCTGCTCTTTTGTTTCCTTTTTTAATTTTTTTATTCGTTGTTCGGCAAGTGTCATTCTTTTTTTCTTATTTAATTTTTTTCAGTTCTTCCAATTCTTCTCCAAGAAGTTCCCATTCGTAGAGTTTCTGTTCTAAAAAGTGTTTTTTACTTTGATAGTCGCAATAAAGAGATGAGTCTGACGAAAAATCAGGTTGTTGTAATTTTTCCTCCAACTCACTAATTTCTTGCTCTATCTGAGCAATCTGTTTCTCCGTTTCTTCAATCTGTTTTTCTACTTTTCTTATTTTTTTGTTCTGCTCTTTCCGAGCCTCATAATCCATTTTGTTTTCCGAAAAGATTGTACTCTTAGAACTAGAAAACACTGGATTTTTACGTTCTAACTCCTGTAAAGAACTAATTTTTTTCGTTTCCAAAAACTCATAAATTCCACCTAAATGCTCTCGCACTTTTTTATTTCCAAATTCATAAACCTTATCAACCAATCCGTCTAAAAATTCACGGTCGTGACTTACAACAATCACCGTTCCATCAAATGCTTTTATGGCATCTTTCAGCACATCTTTACTTCTCATATCGAGGTGATTCGTAGGTTCGTCGAGCACAAGAAAATTCATTGGCGAAAGCAACAAGCGAATCATAGCCAACCGACTTCTTTCTCCACCAGAAAGAACTTTTACTTTTTTATCAGAAGCCTCTCCTCCAAACATAAAAGCTCCAAGAATATCCCTAATTTTCAAACGGATATCTCCAACTGCAACATCGTCGATAGTTTGAAAAACCGTTTTATTCTCATCCAACAAACTTGCTTGATTTTGAGCGAAATAGCCAATTTTTACATTGTAACCGAGTTTCAGTTCTCCTGCAAATTCCACTTGTTGCATAATACACTTTACAAGAGTGGTCTTCCCCTCCCCATTTTTTCCAACAAAAGCAACTTTATCTCCACGATGAATAGTAAAATTGATGTCATTGAGAATAAGGTTGTCTCCATAAGATTTGCTTAAACGTTCTACTATAAGAGGAAAACTTCCCGAACGAGGAGCTGGTGGAAATTTCAAACGAAGTTGCGAATTGTCTTCCAAATCAACTTCAATGCGCTCAAGTTTTTCAAGTTGTTTTATACGGCTCTGCACTTGAACTGACTTTGTAGCTTTATATCGAAAACGTTCTATAAAATCTTCCGTATCGGAAATGAGTTTTTGCTGATTTTCATAAGCACGAATCTGTTGTTCTCGGCGTTCCTTTCTCAATTGAACATATTTGGAATAATTCACTGAATAATCATAAATTTTTCCAAGAGAAATTTCTATGGTTCTGTTCGTAACAGCATCGATAAAAGCCCTATCGTGACTCACCAAAACAACTGCTCCAGAGTGCTGAATTAGAAAATTCTCCAACCACTGAATAGATTCAATATCAAGATGATTTGTAGGTTCGTCGAGCAGGAGAACATCTGGCTTCCGAAGCAAAATTTTGGCCAACTCTATACGCATTCGCCAACCTCCACTAAACTCAGAACATTGCCTATTGAAGTCAGAACGAAGAAAACCAAGTCCCAATAACGTTTTTTCTATCTCTGCCTGAAAATTTCCTCCACCAAGAATTTGCAGATGTTCATTAGCATATGTAAGTTTTTCTATCAGAGCAGTGTATTCTGCCGATTCATAATCGGTTCGCTGACTTATTTCTTCTGTAAGTTCACTGATGTATTGTTCCGTTTTTTTTATTTCATCAAACGCTTTTTCAGTTTCCTGCACTACGGTTGTCCCAACACTATGAATCATTGTTTGAGGCAAATATCCAATAGTCAAGTCTTTGGGGATAGAGATTCTTCCACTTGTTGGTTTTTGTTGTCCTGCAAAGATTTTAAGCATAGTGGTTTTGCCGGCACCATTTTTCCCAACAAGAGCAATCTTATCTTTTGGGTTTACCAAAAAAGAAACCGAATCAAACAGCGGAGTTGCTCCAAACTCAACAGAGAGTTGTTCTACTGAAATCATAATAACATTTGAGAGTTTTTTCAAAAAAAACGATGGCAAAAATACAAATTAGTAAAACGTTGCCACCAAGAAACAGAGTATCTTTTTCTTACTCCTTGCAGAAAACATCTTTAGGATAAGTAACATCAACCAAAAAAAGTCCTTTTGCTGGAGCCGAAGTTCCCGCTGCACCACGATTTTTAGCTTCGATTATTTTACAAAAATCTTCCTCCGAAAGTCGTCCACGACCAACAGCAACCAACGTCCCCACTACGGCACGAACCATATTTCTCAAAAAACGATTTGCCTCAATGGTAAAAACCCAAACATCACCACGCTTTTCCCAATAGGCTTGCATTATAGTGCAATCGCGTGTAAGAGCGTCGGTATGTATTTTACAGAAACTTGTAAAATCGGTGTAGTCAAACAACCGTTTTGCAACCTTATCCATTTTTTCAAAGTCGAGCTTCCCAAAACGAGCCGAGTAATTTTCTAAGAAAGGATTTTTAGTACAACTTATGTGATACTCATATTTCCGCGAAAGTGCCGAAAACCTTGCATGCAAGTCATCTGACACCTGAGTCAAAGAAAAAACAGCAATATCTTTGGGCAACAAACTATTCCATCGGAGAACAAAATTATCGGTATCAATGATTTGTTTCTCACAATCAAAATGCGCTACCATTTTTTTTGCATGAACACCTGTATCGGTTCTTCCTGCAGCTACTATTTTTACCTCTTGTTGCAACAAAACACCCAAACTTCTCTCCATTTCTTCTTGAACGGAGTGCGAATTGGGTTGAATTTGCCAACCATGAAAGTTCGTTCCGTCGTATGCCAATGTTACAAAATAGCGCATTTCTTTTTCAACTTAAATAAGTATCTGTTTTATTTTCTCCTTCACTGCGTTCAACTGACTATTGCGCACCCAAAGCGTCATCTTATTTTCATCAAAACCAAACTCTTGCCCCGAAACTTCCAAATCTTGCTCCTTCACCACACGCATTATATCGTTAAGTTGAGGATATTTGAACGTCACCTGAATAGCCGATTTTACTATCTTTTCTTCTATTTGAGCATTTTCTATTGCAGCAGCAGCGGCCTCTTTGTAAGCATTTATAAGTCCGCTAGTACCAAGCAATATCCCACCAAAATAACGCACAACAATCACAAGCACATTTGTCAGTTGACAAGAATTAATTTGTCCCAAAATAGGTCTTCCTGCCGTTGAAGATGGTTCTCCATCATCAACAGCTCGAAAAGTGGTACGTTCGGCGCCCAACATGTAAGCATAACAAACATGGCGAGCGTCGTAAAACTCCGTACGTTTTTGTTGTACAATGGTTTTAACCTCATCTACGGTTTCCACAGGAAAAGCAAAGGACAAAAATTTACTTCCCTTATCCTTAAAAATACCTTCAGAAACTGATTTTATAGTTAAAAACGTATCGCCCATTTTTCCACTCTTCAAAATCATTCCAACACAAACTCAAAACTTGTTTTTTGCAAAGGAATCAAATAGTGAGGTCGTACACTCGGACCACAAGTCGCCGTTCCAACACCCATTTGTTCCTCATCTATATGAACAGTTATCGTCTCTTCTGCTTCCAATTCATTCAAATGCATTGCTTTGTCGATGTTGGCATCGCTATAAGGCAACACACTAAACTGGAATGGTTTATTGCTACTGATTTTCAAACTATTTGTTTCGCTTTGCAAAGTAGCATAACGAGTATCCATTCTGTTTCCCGTCGACTGAGGCACCACGTAGCAGTGGAACATCTCTTGAGGAGAGGTGTTGCAAACCTTCACAAACCCACATTGGTTTCGGTCGGCATAAGTTTCGTACTCCTTACCAAGATAAACAATGTCGTCAAACGAATTTAGCATTTGAAGCATCAAACCTATTCGTGCAACAATCTTCAACGATTCCGTATTGGGCATAAAAAACGTTTTTATCGTCACCTTGCCATCTTTTTCAAAAGTATAAACATACTTCACATCGCCAATTTTGCCTAAACTATCCGTCGAGATTTCGACCTCCGTTTCTGCTTTGTTTTTCATCAATTTGAATGAAACCACTTTTTGGCTTAAACAGTCAAGACCATTTTTTCTTGTTTGAGCAATTCCACTCCAATCCTTAATATCGTTTTCGGTAAGTGGGCGGAAAAGTGAAAGTATAATAGGCGACGAAAGCAACTCCTCGCCATTTTTCACAAACGATGAAATAGATCCCGTCTCTTTCGAAATGGTAATTTTTTTGTTGTCGCTACAGAAAACGTTGTCGTTGTTGTTCCATTTTGTTTCTTGCTCAATCAATGGCGTTTTATACTTTTTGTTTTCAAAAACAAACTGATCGTAGGCCACAACATCTTCTTTACCAAAAACCTTTCCTGCTTTTTTATTTCTCCAATAAAGATTCAAAAACACCTCTTTACAATCCTTCGGGAAAGAAATTTTTTCTACTATAAAATCAACCGTTTCTTGAGGCAAACAGTTAAAATCTTCGCTACCCGTCTGCAACACTTTTCCATCGTCGGCAACCATTTCCCAACTCAAAACAAACTGATTGAGGTTTGTAAAATCGTGCCAATTCTTGACACGCAAGAGCATTTTTTTCTCATCCAAGAGAGATGTTTTTATATACTGATACACTTTCTTTACTTCGTACAAATGTGGATGCGCCTCACGAGCTGCATTAACCAAACCATTGCAACAAAAACTATTGTCCGAAGGCATATTTTCGCCATAATCGCCACCATAAGCCCAAAACCATTTCCCGTTTTTGTCCACTTCGCGAAACGACTGATCTACCCAGTCCCAAATACAACCTCCCTGTGCCAGAGGTTCACTTTCAAACAAATCCCAATAATCTTTCAATCCTCCAACACTGTTTCCCATTGCGTGAGCATACTCGCAAAGAATCATCGGACGATAAATATCTGGTTTCTGCAAATACGTTTTTATCTCTTCTACCGAACGATACATTCGGCAATAAATGTCGGTATTAAAATCCTCTTCGGAACGTTCGTATTGGATAGGACGAGTTTTATCCTGAAGCTTCAGCCAATTGTAAGTTGCTTCAAAATTAACCCCATTTCCTGCTTCGTTGCCAAGCGACCAAACCACAATGCTCGATTGGTTCTTAGAACGAGCATACATCCTCTCGGTGCGGTCGAGGTGCAACCTCATCCACGAAGAGTCCTTTGCCAACGACTCCTCGCCATAGAACATTCCGTGCGACTCAATGTTGGCCTCGTCGATGACGTACAAACCATATTCCCCACACAATTGGTAGAACACATATTGTTTTGGATAGTGCGCACAACGCACTGTGTTGATGTTATTTTGTTTCATTAACACAATATCTTGCAACATCTGTTCGCGAGAGGTTGCCCTGCCCATGGCGGTATGGTCGTGAGCATTCACTCCTTTCACCAAAATAGGTTTCCCATTGATACAGAACTGCTTGTTTTTGATTTCCGAAGTACGGAAACCAATTCTCATGCCCGTGCGTTGCGTGAGTTGGTCGTTTTCATACAACTCTAAAACGAGTGTGTAAAGAGATGGTGTTTCTGCACTCCAAGCGCTGATGTTTTCTAGAGTTGTTTCTGGAAAAATAACATCAAAAGCTTCGAGCGACGAGGGGATAAGTTTTGAGCCCAACGCAACGCTATTGCCATTGTCATCGATTAGTTCGTAGCGAAACGAGGTGTTTTTTTGTGCCTTTCCTTTCAGGTTTACCTTCAGGCCAAAAATGCCTTTTTGATAAGTTTCTTTGTCGAGGGAGGAGGTAACCGTATAGTCGGCGATGAAATGCTTGGGTGTGCTATAAAGATAGACGCTACGCTCAATGCCGCTCAAACGCCAAAAGTCCTGGCACTCCAAATACGAGGCCGAACTCCAACGATAGACTTCAACTGCTACGGTATTTTTTCCTGGTTTTACTTTGTCGGTGATGTCCCATTCGGCTGTAGTTTTAGAGTCTTGACTATAACCAAGCAGTTCTCCATTGACCCAAACGTAGAAAAAGGAGATCACCCCATCGAAAGCCAACACGATGCGACGTCCGTCCCACTCGGCAGGGACTTCGAACTCCCGACGATAGCTCCCAACTTCGTTGGAGTTGAATGGGACTTGAGGCGGAGTCTTTCTGCCCTTGAAAACTTCGTGAGCAAATTCGTAATCCTGATTCACATAAATGGGTACTCCGTAGCCTTGTCGCTCCCAATTGCCAGGCACCGTAATATCGTTCCAATGGCCAACGTAGAATTCTGGTTTATAAAAATCCTTTGGGCGAAGATTGGGGTTGCGCACCCAGTTGAACTTCCACTTTCCGTCGAGAGAAAGAAAATATTTCGACTTGTTGAAATCGCAACGGGCAATATCGCTGCTACTATCGTAGGGGAAAATATAGGTATGAGGAGCCACTTTTCCTTTCCCTACCGAATATTGACTCTGCCACTCCACCGTGGTGGTTGCCATTAGCACCTGATAACACACCAAAACAACAACACATAAAAGATTCTTTTTCATTTTTTCTACGCAGTTTTTTTTATCTCAGAAAAAAACAAAAACACACGAGACAAAGATAGAAAAAAAGAGAACTTAGGCAAAAAAAGAGAAGAACGACTCTTTTGCGGTCGAAAAAACTTTTGGGAGGCAGAAATAAAAATCAAAGTATTATCTTTGCGAAACTAAACAAACGCATCAAGATTTTTTTTATGGCATCATTTGAAATTGTTGGTGGCAACCGATTGAGCGGAGAGCTCGTGCCCCAAGGCTCCAAAAACGAAGCATTGCAAATACTTTGCGCCGTACTACTCAGCGAGGAAGAGGTTAGAGTAGAAAACGTTCCTAACATCAGAGACGTGAACAAACTCATTGAGTTGCTCGGTTTTTTGGGAGTGAGAATCACCAAAGAGTCGGCAGAGGTTTACACCTTTTGCGCCAAAAACGTAAACATCGATGCACTACACACAGCGGAATACCTAAAAAAAGCCACCGAGTTGCGAGGTTCTATTATGCTTGTTGGTCCGCTACTTGCTCGGTTTGGGTATGCACTTGTGCCTCAACCAGGGGGCGACAAAATTGGTCGTCGACGCTTGGACACCCACTACATAGGGTTCCAAAAGTTGGGAGCTGCGGTAAGCTACAACGCCAGTCTGCAGAGCTACGAGGTGAAAGCAAAAAAACTTGAGGGGTGCTACATGCTACTAGACGAGGCCTCTGTGACAGGGACGGCCAACATTGTGATGGCAGCAGTGATGGCAGAAGGCAAAACCACCATTTTCAACGCGGCATGCGAGCCCTACCTGTATCAGCTCTGCACGATGCTGAACCGTATGGGCGCAAAAATTTCGGGAGTAGGATCTAACCTGCTCACCATAGAGGGAGTGAAGGAGTTGCACGGCTGCTCGCACCGAATGTTGCCCGACATGATTGAAGTGGGTAGCTTCATTGGGTTGGCAGCAATGACAAAGTCGGACATACTGATTAAAAACGTGGCTTACGAACAACTGGGCATCATTCCGCAAATGTTCTCGAAACTGGGCATACAGATGGAACGCAAGGGCGACGACTTGCACATCCCCTCGCAAGAGGCCTACACCATTGAGCGATTTATGGATGGCTCCATCCTCACCATTGCCGATGCTCCTTGGCCTGGATTCACTCCCGACCTTATAAGCATTGCGCTGGTGGTGGCGATTCAGGCAAAAGGGAGTGTGCTTATCCACCAAAAAATGTTCGAAAGCCGACTGTTCTTTGTGGATAAACTTATAGATATGGGCGCACAGATTATACTCTGCGACCCGCACCGCGCCACAGTGATAGGGCTTGGGCAGCAAACGCCATTGAGGGCGGTGAATATGGTTTCGCCCGACATACGAGCTGGAGTAGCTCTACTGATTGCGGCACTCTCGGCCGAGGGAACAAGCCGAATTGACAACATTGAGCAGATTGACCGTGGATACCAAAACATTGACACACGACTCAACGCCATAGGCGCAAACATCAGGAGATTATAAACAGAAAAAAAGACAATACTCAAAAAAAAAGAACGCACCTCACAACGCATGCAGGGTGCGTTTTTTTGTGGCGACAAACACCGACCTTTGTATTTTTTTAATAGTTTTTATGTTAAATTTTTGTAAAAAGAGAAAAGACTTGTATATTTGCCCGTTGATAATGTTGTATTATTTTGAATATTAAACAAATATAATTTTTTAGTTATGAAAAAAGTAAGATATTCTTTCATTTCGTTGGTTTTGGTAGCAGTTTTCTGTGCTGTTTCGGCAGTGGTGAATGCTCAAATTTACACTGAAACTTTTCATAGGACTTTTGGTATTCCTGATCTTGGAAAAGAACTTAATGATGTGAACTGGGCAAAGGGAGCTGGAACTTTTGGTGAAATTCGTTCGGGTTTGGGAAGTATTACTGTAGAACAACGCGGTGTAGAATTATACTCGCATACTAATAATTTTAGCGATTATAGTGCTCCCAATGGAAATGCTTTTAGCCAATTTATTAGAGATTACGTAGACTTGTCTGATGATGTGATAGAGGTGATTGCAGGACAGGAATTTTCGATTTCTGCTGTTGGTATGGGTGATCTTGTTAATTGGGCAAATGGTGTTGCTTTTGTTGACTGGGATGGGAATGGTGCTTTTGATGACCATCCTACTGATGAGTACAATGTTTATGGTTTTTCACAAGCGGGCAAAGTGGAGTATGCCGGAGTTTCAGCTTCTCCTTTAAATGTAAAATGGACTTTTACGGCACCTAATTTTACCGAAGAACGTTTGGTGCGTGTTCGTATCCGTTTTGACGAAGGAGTCAATGAGACTGCTGCCTGCAAGAAGAATGGTATTGCAGATTGGGCTAATAAGTCTGGTACCGAAAATGGTATCCCCGAAGTTACACTATCGCAAGTAAGCGAAACATTGTTTCAGAATTTCTGGACAATGGCTATATATCGTTTTCTCCCTACAGCAAATTGCACACGTGGATGTGGTTCTGATATAATGCTTAAGATTGTTCCTGACCCATACTCGGGAATCACTCCTCAACCTAAAGAAACGATTGCAGGAGCAGGGAATGTAACCGTTGCTTGTCAGACATCACAAGGAACAGCCATCAGCGATGCAGCAGGATTTGTTGCTTTTATGTCGGCCACATCGGGCAATTATTACTTGGCAAACGACATTACACTTACATCGTTGCCTGTGTCGCAAACCACTTTTAACGGTACGTTTGATGGTAACGGACATACAATTACTTTCTCCAGCAATGCAACTGCAACATTCAATGGAACGAGCAAAGATGATTGTTTCTACCCTTATGGATTGACTGATAAGGCCATTGGAGAAAATATTCTTCATACAGATAATCTTACATTAAATTTTGACAAAACAAATTATCCTAATCGTGCTATAGCAGGTGGTTTCTGCGGTGTGTTGGCAAAAAACTCAACCATTAAAAATGTGAAATTGGTGTATGCTGCCGATGCTACTTATAAGAACAATGCTACGGAAGCACCTATTTTTGGTTTGATAGCAGGTATCAATAAAGGTAGAATTGAAAATGTATCGGTTGACGTTCAAGCAGGCAAAACTGTAATGCTTCAAAATGCAGGTTCGCCTGTGGCTTCGGCTTTTGGTGGTATCACAGGTGTGCTTTATCTTGGTATTGTAAAACATTGTGCTGTAAACATTGATGGAACAATGAAGCACGAAGGTGCGTCGGCTATGCAAGAAACACTTACTTCGGCCTTCATCGGACGTTTGCAAGCGGGCATCGTAAGTAACGTGAAGTTCAGCGGTAGTGGTACGATGTATGCCAATTCGGCAGCGGTAGCAAATGTTCGCAACTATATGGGCGGTATCGCTGGTATGACCAACACACCTCAAGGCGAATTTTGTGGAAACCAAGATTTTGACAAACAACTCAAGAGTTGGGGTTATGACGGTGGCAAGTTTGTAACCCTGCCGATGGTAAATACACTCGACCCGCATACATCTATTCGTAATGTGGGAATGTATCGCATGCAGGTCTTTGACAGCCACACTACAGGTATGCATTGGCATCGTCACAAGACAGGTGCGCGCCATTTTGACGGCTATAAAGAGTTAGGTAAAGTTATGCCCGTATCTGTTGCAATTGGAGGCGATCCAGTCTATACATATGCTGCTACTG
>JAGCAG010000056.1 GCA_017652785.1 Paludibacteraceae bacterium
ATAGTAAGTTGTTTGTATTCACCACCACGGTCTACAGCAGCGTTGTTTTTGTCAACGATGTCTTGACCTTTTTTACCGTAAGATTTAACAATAAATTTCTTCATTTGTTCTACAGCTAAATCTACTGGAATAACGCCTGTAATACGGAAGAATGCAGATTGAAGAATGGTGTTGGTACGGTTACCTAAACCAATTTCTTGAGCAATCTTAGTAGCGTTGATGTAGTAAACAGTGATGTTGTTTTGTGCGAAATAGCGTTTAACTTTGTTAGGTAAGTTTTTAGCTAGTTCTTCTTCGTTCCAAACAGTATTTAATAGGAAAGTACCGTTCTTTTGAAGACCACGAGTAACATCGTACATACGTAGGTATGCTTGAACGTGGCATGCAACGAAGTTTGGAGTGTTTACTAAATATGTACTGCGGATAGCATTGTCACCGAAACGTAAGTGAGAACAGGTGAAACCACCAGATTTTTTAGAGTCGTATGAGAAATATGCTTGGCAGTATTTGTTGGTGTTGTCACCAATGATTTTTACTGAGTTTTTGTTTGCACCTACAGTGCCGTCTGCACCTAAACCATAGAATTTAGCTTCGAACATACCTTCGCCACCTACAGCAACTTCTTCTTTTTTAGGAAGAGAAGTGAAGGTTACGTCGTCTTCGATACCAATGTTGAATTGGTTTTTAGGTTCGTTCATTGCAAGGTTTTCGTAAACAGCAAGGATTTGAGCAGGAGTGGTATCTTTAGAACCTAAACCATAACGACCACCTACTACAAGTGGAGCGTCTTCCATGTTGTAAAGAATATCTTTAACATCTAGGTATAGAGGTTCACCATTTGCACCTGGTTCTTTAGTTCTGTCTAATACTGCAATACGTTTAGCAGATTTTGGAAGAGCTGCTAAGAAGTGTTTTGCAGAGAATGGACGATATAAGTGAACTGCGATTAAACCTACTTTTTCGCCTTTAGCCATTAAGTAGTCGATAGTTTCACGAATAGCTTCTGTTACAGAACCCATAGCAATAATTACGCGGTCTGCGTCTTCTGCACCATAGTAGTTGAATAGACCATAGTTGCGACCTGTAATTTTGTTGATTTCGTTCATGTATTCTTCAACAATAGCTGGAACAGCATTGTAATAGTTGTTGCTGCTTTCGCGGTGTTGGAAGAAGTGGTCTGGGTTTTCTGCCATACCACGCATAACTGGGTTATTTGGATTTAATGCACGAGAACGGAACTCTGCAAGAGCTTGTTGGTCGATAAGTGGAGCTAAATCTTCGTTTTCTAGAGCTTCAATTTTTTGGATTTCGTGAGATGTACGGAAACCATCGAAGAAGTTTAAGAAAGGAACACGAGATTTGATAGTTGCAAGGTGAGCTACACCAGCAAGGTCCATAACTTCTTGAACAGAACCTTCAGCCAACATAGCAAAACCAGTTTGGCGGCAAGCCATAACGTCTTGGTGGTCACCGAAGATACAAAGAGCATGAGAAGCTAATGTACGAGCTGATACGTGGAATACACAAGGAAGTAATTCACCAGCAATTTTGTACATATTAGGAATCATAAGTAATAGACCTTGAGAAGCGGTGTAAGTTGTTGTTAACGCACCAGCTTGCAAAGATCCGTGTACAGCACCAGCTGCACCACCTTCTGATTGCATTTCTTGTACTAATACAGTTTCGCCGAAGATATTCTTACGGCCTGCTGCAGACCATTCATCCACATATTCTGCCATAGTAGACGAAGGTGTGATAGGATAAATCGCAGCCACTTCTGAAAACATATATGAAATATGTGCAGCAGCTTGATTACCATCACAGGTTAGAAATTTCTTTTCTTTTGCCATTTTGATATATATTTAAAAACCTAAATTATTGTCAATAAAAAACGGAGACATTCTACAACCCGCAAAATTAAGCAATTTTGTCTGATTAGGCAATTTAGAAATAAAAAAAGCATTTAACATTAAACAAAAAAAAGAGAAGGATTCCCCGCCTGAAACCCTTCTCACTCTTGTTGGTTTATTTTCTATCTTATTCAAACCATCTTACATAGCAAAAGTCCATACGATGTGGTAGCATTTCGTTTTTAGGGAACATACGGAATGCATATTTGTACGAACCACTATGATTTGTTTGATACTCTGCAGAATAGAACAAGCGAGAACCTTCACGTTTCACAAGTTGCAATTCTTTAGTTTCTAGAATTCGCATGCGATTTTTCTCATCGATGTAAGTAACAACCAATTCAGTTCCAATGCCGTTATCGTCAAGATTTTTAACATCAAGCACAATATCGATGCTGTACGATTTTCCCACTTCAACAGCTTGCAAACCTTGATCTCCAACTTTCACTGATTCTACAACAATATTATCCCAGTTTTCTGCAATCTTTTGTTTCCATGCAGCTATTTCTTTTGCTTTTGCATAATCGTTAGCTTTTAACAATGCAACACGTTTCGATTCTGGAGTATAGAATTTTTCGATATAATCATCAAGCATTCGTTTTGTTGTAAAGCGAGGCGCAATTTCTGCAATCGATTTTTTAATACATTGAATCCATTCTGGCGAGAATCCTTTTTCATTTTTAGCAAAATACATTGGAATAACTTCCGACTCCAAAAGATTATAAATAGTTGCTGCATCAAGAAGATCTTGTTGACCTTGATCATCAAAAGTACGTTTTTCAGTCAAAGCCCAACCAGCTCCCTTAACATAGCCTTCAAGCCACCAACCATCTAAAACCGAGAAGTTCAAAACTCCGTTCATTTCAGCTTTTTGCCCTGAAGTTCCAGAAGCTTCAAGCGGACGAGTTGGGTTGTTCAACCAAATATCTACACCCGAAATTAAGCGTTTTGCAAGACGCATATCATAATTTTCAAGGAAAATAATTTTTCCAAGGAATTGTGGCATACGAGAAATCTCTATAATGCGCTTAATCAAACCTTGACCGCCACCATCTGCTGGGTGAGCTTTTCCTGTAAAGATAAATTGAACTGGACGCTCAGGATTGTTTACAATTTTTGACAAACGATCCAAATCCATAAACAATAGATGAGCACGTTTATAAGTTGCAAAACGACGTCCGAAGCCTATCAACAAAGCATTGGGATTGATATTTTCGAGCACAGAAACAATTTTTCCTGGATCACGTTGCGTAGTCAACCAACTTTCTTTGAACTGAGTTTTGATGTATTCAATCAAACGATTTTTCAATCCCGTACGAGTTGCCCATATTTTTTCATCGGATACGTTGTAGATTTTTCTCCAAATATCCATATTTGATTGATCGCCATAAAACTCTTTTCCAAATACTTCTTCGTAAACAGCTTTCCATTCCGATGCAGCCCAGGTAGGCATATGCACACCATTTGTTACGTAGTTTACGTGCAATTCTTCTGGGAAATAACCTTTCCAAATAGGCGAGAACATTTCCTGAGAAACCTTTCCGTGCAACCAACTTACTCCATTTACTTCTTGAGAAGTGTTACAAGCGAACACACTCATACAGAATTTTTCCGATAAGTTTTCAGGATTTTCACGTCCCATAGCGATGAATTCTTCCCAAGTCAAGCGCATTTTTTCAGGGTAGCCACCCATGTAATAGCGGAAAAGACCTTCTTCAAAATAGTCGTGCCCTGCGGGAACAGGAGTGTGAACAGTATAAAGTGACGATGCACGAACAATTTCCAATGCTTCGTTAAACGAGAGTCCTTTTGACACATAGTCAACCAAACGTTGTACGTTAATAAGAGCTGCATGTCCTTCGTTGCAATGGTAAACATCTTTTTCAATGCCCATAGCTTTCAAAGTAAGCATACCTCCAATACCAAGCATAATTTCTTGTTTCAAACGATGTTCGTTGTCGCCGCCATAAAGTTGGTGAGTAATACTTTTGTCAGCATCAGAGTTGGCGTTGATGTTGGTGTCGAGCAAATAGAGCGCAATACGACCAACTTGTACCTTCCATACTTGAGCATAAATTGTACGTTCTGGATATGGCACAGCAATCAAAAGAGGAGTTCCGTCTTCTTTTTTAACTTGCGAAATAGGCAAAGTATTGAATTGTTGAGGTTCGTAAATTGCCAACTGCTGACCATCAATGCTCAACGATTGTTTGAAATAACCAAATTCATACAAAAATCCGATAGCAGTCATATTTACATTACAGTCGCTAGCTTCTTTCAAGTAGTCTCCTGCCAAAACTCCTAAACCTCCCGAATAGATTTTCAAAATGTTAGTCAAACCATATTCCATACTGAAATAAGCAACAGATGGAATGTCGGTACGTGGAGCAACATCAACATATTGTTTGTAATTATTGTAAACTGCTTCAAGTTTTTTGATATAGTTTTCATCTTTTGCTAATTCTTGAAAACGTTCGTAACTTGTTTTTTCAAAAGTGGCCAATGGATTGTTCGAAGTGTCGCTCCAAGTTTGAGGATCAATTTCCTTAAAGAGCATTTTTGCATCGTGATTCCATACCCACCAAAGGTTATTTGCCAATTCTTCTAGTTTTTCCAACTTTTGAGGAACGCCCATTTTTACGTTAAAGTCATTCCAACTTGGTTGGTTCGATTTACTTACTTTTATTTTCATTTTTTCAATAAATTAAATTCTGTTTTGTTTATTATTTTTTAAAGCAATAGTAAATGCTTTTTCGTAATACTTAATAAAGTTTTTCCACAAAGCTTTTTGCGCAGTTTTTGATGCTTTTGCTCTAATCTTTTCTACTTCTGCATCAGATTTTTCGGCAAATTGGAGCACCATTTCGGCGATATTTTCCGCTACTTCGTGATAATTTTCGTCAGTTCGATGAACAATACCAACTCCCGTAGTAATATTTTCAGTTTTTTTCGAAACCCATTGTCCAAACCCTGATAAATCAGTAGTAATTGTAGGAATTCCGAACGCAACACTTTCGAGCGGAGTATAACCCCAAGGTTCATAGTAAGAAGGAAAAACAGTCAAATCAAACCCGATAAGAATATCGTAATACGTTTTATTGAAAATTCCATCGTTTTTCTCTAAGTAAGATGGTATAAATATAATTTTCAAGTTGTCCTCTTTTTTATTTGAGAACTGATGCCATTTTATTGAGTTGAGAATCTTATCCTGATCTTCGTAGTACAAACGATGTGTTGCATAAATTTTCCCTTCTTCTCCAATCGAATCTTTTTGTTTTGAACTGAATCGGTATTCCGAAGTATATGCAGGAATAGCCAAAAGTGCTACGATTTCTTTTTTTGTATTGCTTTTTGCAATCAAATCCATCGAATCGATAAACACGTCAATTCCTTTGTTTTTGAATTCATACCTTCCTGACGTTCCAACAAAAAGGACATCATTCCCAAGTTTGTAACCCAAAACTTTTTCAGCAATACCCTTGAGTGATTTTCGTGCTTCGGTTCTTTTTTTGTTAAAATTATCAGTCGGCACAAAGTCATCTTCAAATCCATTTGGAGTCACCACGTCTGGCTGTTTATCAAGCAGTTGTTTGCATTCTTTTGCCGTGATGTCACTTACCGTTGTAAAACAATCGCAAACATGTGCCGCACATTTTTCAACCGAATGTTTTGCCTCCATATTCAACTCTGCAGCCATCTGATCGCCGTTGTAAGCAAAAAATTGTCCATAAAGGGGCTTATTATTCCCAGCAATCGACCGACCAATAGAAGTAGCATGAGTGGTAAAAATTGTAGCAACGTTTGGAGCATATTTCTTTAAATAGAGTGCGCCAAAAGCCGTCATCCATTCATTAAATAACGCAATATTGTTTTTATCTTCAATTCTCTGATAATCAATAAAATGTTTCACAACAAGACCACAAGCAAAACCAAACATACTCGATTCATCATAATCGCCGTATGCGTGCAACGAATCTACACCAAAAGAGTTCCAAAAGTCGCTATAAATTTCATTCTTTTGAGCGTAAAGCGAATCGAAGTTAATAAGAATTGCTAAAGGTTTCCCTGGTATATCCCAACGTCCAACACGCACTTTCAGTTGAGTATCCTCTTCTACTTGCTTCGCCCAGATGTTAAGTTTCTTGTCTTTCGATGGCAAAAAATATGGAGACTCAACCTTTGTCCAAACATCTGGACCCAAAAAAATCAAATTATCTTGTCCGTAGGTATTGATAAGTGTTTTTGCTTTTGTGGAGAGAACGGTATATATGCCTCCTACTCGGTTGCAAACCTCCCAACTCGCCTCAAAAATATAATCAGGTTTTATTGTTTTCATTCAAACGATGACTAGCTAAAAATTTTAAGCCGCAAAGGTAGAAAAAAAGTTGTTATAAAAAAACAGGTTTTTTAACAAAAGATTAACACAAGAGAAACAAGACTTTGACACCTACAAACAAAGCAAAAAACAAACATCAACCACCTCAGTTTGTTTTACTTATAGTCCGCCATTTTCTAACCCAACGCGTATGATATAGCACTCCTGCCAAACACAACGAAACACTAAAAGCCACCCAAATCCCCGAAGCTCCCATTTGCAAAGGAAAGGCAAGCAAATACCCCAAAGGAAGATTAATAACAATATAAGTTATCAGCGCATAAAGAATAGGGATCTTCACGTCTGTGAGTCCTCGAAGAATGCCAATTCCAACACATTGTATTCCATCAAAAATCTGAAAAATTCCTGCCAATACAAGCAGCGGAATTGCCGCCTCAACAACGACGATATCGGTGGTAAATATATATGGAATTTGGCTACAAAATGTTATAATCAAAATGGTAGTGATAACATTGTTTGCTATACACAAATGAGTGGCAGCGTTGGCAGCCATTTTTAATCCATCAAAGTTTCTTTCCCCCAGTCGATGACTAACGCGTATGGTTGCCGCATTGCCAATGCCTACCACTACCATAAACGTAGTATTTGCCACCTGAAGCGCTATTTGATTTGCCGCCAAAGGCACTGCCCCAAGCCAACCTACCATAATTGCCGACAAACACCAAACGCTACACTCAAGCAACATGTGTCCTCCTATTGGAATGCCAATTTTGGCAAGTTGAACAAACTTATCCTTAGTCAATAAATTGATAGAAAAACGATTAACATAGTGCCACCATTGTTGTTTGCATCGGATATAGGAGAAAAACATCAAAGGCATCATCAGGCGAGAGATGAGTGTGGCTACTCCAGCCCCAACAATACCCCACTCAGGGAAACCCCATTTGCCAAAAATGAACAAATAATTGAGAAGAACGTTTGTTGAGTTAGCAATAATAGTAATAACCATTGCTACTTTGGTATTGCCCATTCCTTCCATAAACTGCTTGAGATGACAAAAAAATAAAAATGGAATCAAACTCAACGTTGTAATAAGAAAATAAGGACGGCACACCTCAACCACTTCTTTCTCTTGTCCCATTCGGTCAAGAAAAGGATAAGCCAAAAGCAGCAAACCAACCAACACAACAGCCACAACAGCTGTAAACAAGATTCCATTGTAGAAATAAGATTGTATGTTGCGATTGTCGTTTTGAACAAAAACTTGCCCAACGAGCGGAGTAATGCCCATCACAGCGCCAATAGCCAAAACATGTCCTAAAAAATAGATGGAACTAGAAAACGAAACAGCAGCAAGTTCCGTCGTTCCTACGTGCCCAACCATTATATTGTCGGCAAGTGAGACAAATGCTCCTCCTAGTTGCGTTAGCACAATAGGGAGAGCAATTCTCAAATTGTTTTTGTAGTAGGGTAAGTATTGCCTAAAAGACTTCATCTTTTTGTTCTTCTCAATGATAAATAATAATGAAAATTATTTGTAACTCCAACACTCTTTGTTTGCTTCTCGTTTGCGGTGGTCGCCAACAACAAATAGCGGTATTGACACAGTTACTAATACACTTCCTACTCCAATTAAAGAACAACCAAGATGATATTTATACATTTCTGAATTTTGCTTATTCCTTTTATCAACTATTTCACCCGCACTTACATATTTGTCGCCAATAAAGCACCAACACTTATCGTTGCAATACCAGCATTGATACAAGACTTTCCGAACCAAGAAGTGGTTTATATCACAGACGGTATATAAAGAAGAACGGAAGGCATACTCGTAGTAACTTCCTCCCGCACCACAAAATTAATAACATTTTCCTAATCTACAAAATTTTTAGAAAAATTTATCCCTTTTCACCCTAAACTCCTCTTGTAATCGATCCAAATATAAGATGGAATGTTGTTTCTGTTGTTGTCTGGAAAAATCAAACAAACTTCACCATTCTCATTTGTCAGTAGATATTGTGCACCTTTGAGGGAATAATATTTTTTTGTGTTTAATCGAAAATTTTACTTTTTATATAAGATACTTTCTGCCCAATACAATTAGTTATATAATTAAGCAACTCATCCTCATCAATATCACTATGTGATTCACAGTATATTTTTAATCGATTGGATATATCATTACTAATATCTTCAAATAAAGAACTATCAAAATAAAACTTATAATTATTACTAATTATAGAATAATCACCATATTCATTTTCTCCTTCATGTTGCATATTAGTTTTTCCTTTTTGGATATAAGGATTTAATAACCTATCTGCAGGTTTATCAATATTCGTTTTTTCCCAATACTCTGCCATAAAACCATCATTTGTAGGATATACATAAAAAAATGATGTTTGGTCATATTCTTTATTCCATTCTTTTGCTGTTTCTAAATCCATATTAAATACAACACGACTATGCTCTCTATTTTTATCAAAAAAACCATCAATTGGAACATGTACGTAATGACACCTTTTTAAATCATTACTTAAATTTTTTATTAATTTTTTATTCGTCTTCTTATCAAGTTTTTGTGAACTAGGATTTTCTGCTGTAAATATTACAAAACTACCAATCTTGTCAACATTCTTATTATTTAATAATAAGTTTTTAATAAACTTTACATTTCTTTTTTTAGCATTTATTGATGCTTCGTTTATAATTTCTATTAAATTCTTCATATTTATATATATGAAAATAATTGTGGAAAATTTAATAAAAAACAGTGATATTTAAATACCACTGTTTCCTCTTGTTATTTTTAATATTTATCAAACGTTCAGCGTTAATATCAAATTAAAAATCAAAAATTCTACCCCGGAACTACAGCAACCACACAAAGTAATAATGCAATAAATAACTTTCTCATAGTACATTCTTTTTTTTGCAAAAATAACGAAAATCCCCGCTCAAAAAGAGCAGAAATAAAATTCCCACTACTAACTATAGTGGGAAACTGATTACTCTTTCGGCTACACAATCACTACTAAAATCTTGTAACGATTTTGTATAAACTTATTTTTTCGATGTTTTTCTTGTCTTTTTTGTTTTGGGTTCACCGTTGATGATTTTTTGACAATCTTCAAGCGTAAGCTCCTCTGGCAACAGATTTTTAGGTATCTTAAAATTCTTTTTATTGTATGAAATATAAGGTCCGAATCGCCCGTTGAGAACAAAAATATTCTCTTTCTCAAACTTCTTTATCTCCTTGTTTTTGTCAGCTTCGCGCTTGGCAACAACCAGTTCCACCGCCCTATCGTAAGTCACATTTAGTGGTTCCTCTCCTTTAGGAATTGCAACAAAAGTTTTCCCATGTTTCACGTAAGGGCCAAATCGTCCAACCGCAACAGTTAGCATTTCTCCTTCAAATTCACCCACATCCATTGGTAGTTTGAAAAGATTAAGCACCTCTTCGAGCGTAATAGTTTCTATGCTTTGTCCCTTTTGTAGCGAAGCAAACAGAGGTTTTTCTTCGTCAGTAGCAGAACCTATTTGCGCCACAGCTCCGTATCTACCAATTTTTACAAAAACTGGTTTACCCGATTTTGGATCAATTCCCACTTCTCTTTCTCCAACTTTTTTGCCAGTGGTTTTCAATGCTTTTTCTATGTTGACGTTAAATTTTTGATAGAACTTATCAATTACACTTGTCCAAACAGATTGACCTTCTGCTATTTCGTCAAACTGTTTTTCTACATCGGCAGTAAAATTGAAGTTCATTATGTTAGGAAAATTGTCTATCAAATAGTCGTTTACCACCATTCCGATGTCGGTAGGCGATAGTTTTCCTTTTTCCACCGATGCTTTGTCTGTTTTTGTCGTTTCCTTTATTTTCCCTTTTTCAAGTGTAAGTAAAGTATATTCTCGAGGCTGATTTTCAATTTCTTTCTTTTCAACATAAGCACGATTTTGAATGGTCGAAATAGTCGGTGCGTAGGTTGACGGGCGACCAATTCCCAATTCCTCCAATTTTTTCACCAAACTTGCTTCAGTATATCGAGCTGGTTTTTGAGTAAAACGTTGCTGTGCTATGCTTTTCTTCAATTCAAGTTGTTCGTGAAGCTTTACTTTTGGAAGCAGTGTAGTTTCGTTTCTTTCAGCACTTTCTTCATCAACCGACTCTGTGTAGATACGCAAAAAACCATCAAAAGTTATCACCTCTCCTGTAGCAACAAATTTTTCGCTAACCGACGGAGAACCTATCGTAATATTGGTTCGCTCAATTTCGGCATCGCTCATTTGCGAGGCCAAGGTACGTTTCCAAATCAAATCGTAAAGTCGTTTTTCTTGCGAAGTTCCTTCCACTTCGTGCCGACTCATATAAGTTGGACGAATAGCTTCGTGAGCCTCTTGTGCACCTTTTGTTTTGGTCTGAAACTTACGCAAATGCCAATATTTCTCACCTGCAAGAGAGAGAATTTCTTCTTTTGCGGTATTCAGTGCAAGACTCGAAAGATTAACCGAGTCTGTACGCATGTAGGTAATTTTTCCCTCTTCGTATAGTTTTTGCGCAACACGCATGGTTTGCGCCACCGAAAAGCCCAACTTACGAGCCGCTTCTTGTTGCAACGTAGAGGTTGTAAAAGGTGGTGCAGGAGATTTTTTACCAGGCTTAGTACTGATATCTTCTACCGAAAACTCAGCACCGACACATTTCTGTAAAAATACTTCTGCTTCTTGTTTAGTCGAGAATCTATTTTGAAGTTCTGCCTTTATCTCAACATCTTCGCCATTGCTGTTTTTTGTCAAAAACAGAGCTGTAACCTTATAGCTCGATTCTGCCACAAAACGTTGAATTTCGCGTTCGCGCTCCACAATGAGTCGCACTGCAACCGACTGCACACGCCCTGCCGAAAGCGATGGTTTTATTTTTTTCCAAAGAATAGGAGATAGTTTAAAACCCACAACCCTATCGAGCACTCGACGTGCTTGTTGCGCATCAACCAAGTTGCGATCAATAGTACGAGGATGCTCTATGGCATGAAGTATAGCACTCTGTGTTATTTCGTGAAAAACTATACGTTTAGTCTTATCTTCTGGGATAGACAATGCCTCCAACAAATGCCAAGCAATAGCTTCTCCTTCGCGGTCTTCATCGGATGCAAGCCACACAATTTCCGCTTCAGCAGCTGCTTTTTTAAGTTCGCCTACCAACTTCTTTTTATCCGAAGGCACTACGTAGATAGGCTGAAAATTGTGTTCTATATCGACACTAAACTCTTTCTCCTTTAAGTCGCGAATGTGTCCAAAACTCGACATTACCGAAAACTCCTTTCCAAGAAACTTTTCGATTGTTTTGGCCTTAGCAGGCGACTCTACTATGACAAGATTTTTTTTCATCTTTTTCTATGGTAAAAAACGCCTGCAAAGATAGAAAAAAACTGAAATACCAATTCGTGCTTATTTTGTTACTTAAATAAGCAATAACTCAGGCTTGTCAATCAATTTCAACTTTTAGTAATATTTTAGGCACAGATGAGCAAAAACACTACAAACTATAATAGTATTTTCTAATCTTCTGTGCCATCAGTGCACGACGTTTTTCAAGGAACTCTGCATAGCGAGTGTGATCCATATCGAACACCTCCTCGGGTACACAGTTCGCCTCCAAATTGCGACTCAGTTCCTCGATATCTGTTATAGAGCCACACTTAATAACTTTTGTGTCACACTGCTCTCGAGCTATACGGAAATAATCTATCGGAGCTTGTTTGCCAATTGAAACATTCACGGGGCGATCAAGATATGCGTAATTAGCCTCTTGGTTATACTGGTTCTTCTCGAAGCCATTGTCTTTCAGATATTGCTTCGGGAAGATATGATGAACGTCACCACCCAACTCAATCAACTCCTTGACGCAGATATTCTGCGACAATAACGATATATCGTTAAAATATACTTGTGCCGCCAAATAGACAAGATATGTTGGGTTGTTTGTTGAGGTGTTTGTTAGGTCTTGAGGGATTTGGATATCCCAGAAGTTTTCCGAAAGAATAGCAGCCTCGATATTCTCCGATGTCTTAACAACTCCCATTTCACTAATTTGTCGCAAATCTTTTGCAAAT
>JAGCAG010000007.1 GCA_017652785.1 Paludibacteraceae bacterium
AAAACAAAGAAGACTTACCTAGGTAAGTCTTCTTTATATTCATCAAATCAATAAAAACGTTAGTTTTGTTCTACTGGTTGGATAGAAACGTATGATTTGTTTTCTTTTTTCTTTTTGAAAACTACAATTCCGTCAGTCAAGGCAAAAAGAGTATGATCTTTTCCCATACCGATGTTTTCACCTGGGTGGTGTTGTGTTCCTCGTTGACGTACTATAATGTTACCTGCTTTGGCAAATTCTCCACCAAAGATTTTAACTCCAAGTCGCTTACTTTCTGATTCACGACCATTCTTCGAACTTCCGACTCCTTTCTTATGTGCCATCTTCTTTTCTTTTTAATAGTTAAGCAACAATTTTGTTAATTTTCAATTGAGTAAAATTTTGACGATGTCCGTTCAATTTACGGTAACCTTTGCGACGTTTTTTGTGAAAAACCAAAACTTTTTCGCCTCTTACATGAGCCAAAACTTCAGCTTCGACTTTAGCACCTTCAACGGTAGGAACACCTACGGTTACATTGCCATCATTGTCAATTAACAACACTTTTTCTAACTCGATTTTCGAGCCAATTTCAGCATTTTGCATACGGTGAACAAACAATTTTTTTCCTTCTTCCACCTTAAACTGCTGACCTAAAACTTCAACAATTGCGTACATTTAATTTATTTGTTTTAAGTTACTTTCGGGAGGTGAGATATTTTTACTACCAAATAGAGCTTCTTTCAAAAACCTCTTTGCGAAATGGAGTGCAAAGATAGTATATTTTATTGATAAAACAATAGAACACATCTTTTTACGCAAAAAAAGTTGCTCTTTCTGTCAAGAAAGAGCAACACATTACTTTTTACGCTGTTTATTATTCTACAGGAATATATTTCACAAACGCTTCGATAGCTTCGTAGGAAGCTAAGCCAAGTTTGCTGTAAAGTTCGGCAGTGGCTCTATTGCGTTCTTCGCTACGTTGCCAGAAAAGACGTTCGTCGTTTCCTAAGAATGGTGCACTCTCCATTTGTGATTGGTGACGAAGAATTGCATTGCGTTTGTTTCTAAGCTCTTCAGGGCTAATAGGAACTGCCATTTCGATATGATCAATTTCCCATTCCATCCATGCGCCACGATACATCCAAACATTGCAATCGTTCAACCATTCTTCTCCTTTGAGGTCGTCAATAGCAGCTAAAACAGCATCCAAACAAACTTTGTGAGTTCCATGAGGATCTGCCAAGTCGCCTGCTACATAAATTTGCTGAGGTTGAATTTGTTGCAAAAGTTCCTTAACAATATCAACATCGGCTTGACTCAAATCGTTTTTCTTTATCGCACCAGTTTCATAAAAAGGAAGATTCAAGAAATGGATATTATCAGGATTAACACCCATAAATAGGTCTGCCAATCGTGCTTCTCCACGACGGATAAGTCCTTTTAATGCTCTTACATCAGCACTATCCATTTCGCCTTCTTTTTTGTTTTTGATAAAAGAAGATATCTCCTTGTATTTTTCTGAGAGGATAGTATTGTTTTCGTCAAACATTTCTTTGAATCCGTTCAAGAACATCAAAAAGCGCATTACTTCTTCGTCGTTAACAGCAATGTTACCTGAAGTTTCATAAGCGATATGTACGTCATGATTTTGCTCTACCAAACGGCACAAAGTTCCACCCATTGATATTACATCGTCGTCGGGATGAGGGCTGAATACCAAGACCTTTTTAGGATAAGGTTTTGCTCGTTCTGGACGATAGGTGTCGTCGGCATTAGGTTTCCCTCCTGGCCAACCAGTAATGGTATGCTGCAAATCGTTGAAGATTTTGATATTGACGTTGTAAGCAGAATTGTGTAAAGCTAATAATTCGCTCAAACCATTTTCGTTATAGTCCTTGTTGGTAAGTTTAAGGATAGGTTTATTAAGTTTCAAACACAACCAAACTATTGCACGACGAATAAGTTTGTCGTCCCATTCGCAGGAAGTAACCAACCAAGGATGACTTATACGTGTGAGTTCACTTGCAGAATGTGTGTCTAACACAAACTTTACATTTGAATGTGTTTGAAGATAGGAAGCCGAGAATGTATCAGAGAATTTTTCTTCTACTACTTTTTTAACAATGTCGGCTTTGTTTTCTCCCCAAGCAGTAATCACCACTTTGTCGGCATTTAATATTGTTTTTATTCCTATTGTCAGTGCTGTTCGAGGAACATTTTCAAGCGAGCCAAAAATATAAGTGCTTTCGCTACGAGAATTAGCATCAAGCATTATGAGGCGAGTCTGAGAATTCATTTGTGATCCTGATTCGTTGAAACCAAGGTTGCCAGAATCGCTAATTCCCATTACCAAATAATCAATACCTCCTACAGTTTCAATTTTATTCTCGTATTCTTTGCAGAAAGGAACAATTTTTTCTTTGTTTAATTGTCCATTGAGAGAGTAAATGTTTTCAGGCAAAATGTCAACATGGTCAAGTAGTGAAGTTTTTAGTTGTGACAAACAACTTTGGTTTGCATTAACTAAAGGATAATATTCGTAGGCATTGAATACTACCACATTTTTAAAACTCAAGCCTTGTTTGTTTTTTTGAACCAATTCTGCGTACAATTCAGCGCAAGAACGTCCACAAGTTAACCCTAGAACGAATTTTTCTCCACGAGCCTGTTTTTCTTTAATTAAAGCAGCAATTTCGTCTGCTATGCTTTTTGCTCCCAATGCTGCATCATCAAAAATTTCAGTAGGGATTTTTTCAAAACGAGTCAAACTCGACATTTCAAGAACATCGTTTGGCTGATAATATTTGCGTGGGATTTGACGCAAAGTGATTTTTGAACTTAAATTTGGTCTCATTTTTATAAGATTTTTAATTGTTGATTCAAACCTCAAAGTTATAATTAATTATTTTTTTCTTATATCAATTTTCAAATTTTAATCCATAATTAACATTGCGTCTCCATATGGACCAAAACGATAACCTTCTTTTACGGCTGTTTGGTATGCTTTCATTGTATGTTCATATCCTCCAAAAGCACAAGTAGTAATCAACATTGTTGAATATGGAAAATGGAAATTAGTTATAAATCTATTTGCAACAGAAAAATCATAATGAGGGAAAATAAATTTATTGGTCCAACCTTCGTAAGGAGCAATACGCCCATTTGCAGTAACGGCAGTTTCTAATGCTTTCATTGTAGAAATTCCTACTGCGCAAACGTTTTTATTTTGTTCTTTTGCTGTAGCAACAAGGCGAGAGACTTCCTCGTCGACAAACATTTCTTCTGCACCAAGTTTGTATTTTAGCAAGTCTTCAACATCTATTTCAGCAAAATTGCTCAAACCGCTATGAAGAGTGATAAATCCAAATTCACAACCTTTTATTTCAAGACGTTTCAAAAGTTCGCGACTAAAGTGAGCACCTGCCATTGGAGCAACCACAGCTCCTTCTTTTCTTGCATAAATGGTCTGATAACGTTCCTCATCTTCTGGTTCTACCTCTTTACGCACAAACGTAGGTAGAGGAGTATTTCCCAATGAAAACAATATGCGTTTGAATTCGTCGTGATCTCCATCAAACAAGAAACGTAACGTACGACCACGAGAAGTTGTATTGTCAATAACCTCGGCTACTAACTCGTCATTTTCGCCGAAATAAAGTTTATTCCCAATTCTAATTTTACGAGCAGGATCAACTAGCACGTCCCAAAGTCGAGTGGCTTCATTCAGTTCTCGCAATAAAAAGACTTCGATAAGTGCCCCTGTTTTTTCTTTATTTCCGTATAGACGTGCAGGAAACACTTTAGTGTCGTTGAAAATGAATAAATCTTTGTCGTCGAAAACATTCAAAATGTCTTTAAATAACAAATGTTCGACTTCTCCTGATTTTCGATGTAAAATCATCAACCGAGACTCGTCTCTCTCTTCCACTGGATGCGTTGCAATCAATTCTTCAGGCAACTTAAATTTAAAGTTCGATAGTTTCATATTTTATATTTTGTTTGTTATTTCTTTTTCAAATTGTTTTTCAAAATCTTCAATGCTTATGCATTTATCAAGAGTAATATCTCCAATTCGTGTTCGTTCCAATTTTACCAAATGAGCTCCACTATTGAGAGCCGTTCCTATGTCACGAGCTAAAGCTCTGATGTAAGTCCCTTTGCTACAAACAATTCGTAGGTCGAGCAAAGGAGGCTCAAATTTTATAAGTTCAATTTCGTCAATCACCAACTTTTTGGGTGCAATTTCCACGTCTTCTCCCTGACGAGCATATTTGTATGCCCTTTTTCCATTGATTTTTACCGCAGAAAACGTTGGAGGGACTTGCATAATTTCTCCTAAAAACTGAGGTAAAACACTTTCTATCATCTCTTTGGTAATGTGTTCGTAGGGAAAGAAAGCATCTATCTCGTGTTCCAAATCAAACGAAGGTGTTGTTGCTCCCAAACGTAAAGTGGCATTATACTCCTTGGTTTGATATTGAAAAGATTCTATTTGTTTAGTTGCTTTTCCTGTGCAAACAATCAATACTCCAGTTGCTAATGGGTCCAAAGTTCCCGCATGCCCTACTTTTAGTTTTTTTTTCTTTAAAGCTTTGGAAAGAATCCAACGTACACGCCCTACCAACTTAAATGATGTCCACGTATATGGTTTATTGAAATAAAGAACTTCCCCTTCAGCGTAATCCATCGTTCATTTAACAAAAATAATTCACTACTACAACTGAACCTACTAGTAAACAATAGATTGCAAAGTATATTAGTTTACCTTTTTTTACAAGGTTTATCATAAATCTACATGCAAAACAACCCGAAAGAAATGCAGCAATGAATCCCACAAGCATTGACCAGATTGGTAGCCCTGCTCCGAGAGAACCTTCCTGAACAATGTCGAGCAACTCGAGAAAAGCTTCTCCCAAAATTGGCACCAAAACCATCAAAAAAGAGAACTGTGCTATGGTTTCTTTTTTGTTCCCCAAAATGAGTCCAGTGGCAATGGTTGAGCCAGAACGAGATAAACCAGGTAGCACAGCACAAGCTTGAGCTATGCCAATGATAAATGCATCTAAAAAAGAGATGTTTTCTTTTTTGCGTGGTTTGGCAAAATGAGCGAAAGTTAATAAAGTTGCCGTCAGGAGTAAACAGCAACCGACAAGCAACAAACCATTTCCAAAAAAGGATTCAACGGTATCTTTGAAAAATACACCCACGATGAAAACAGGAATCATTGAAATAACCAATTTTGCAATATATGTTTTTTCTTCGTTCCATTTTGTTGAAGAAAAAGTGCCTTTGAAAAGTTGAGTGATTTCTTTCCAAAGAATGACCATTGTGCTCAAAACCGTTGCCGCATGAACTACAATTGCAAATGTGAGATTTTCTTCTCCTTGTATGCCAAGAAGGGCATGACCAATTTCCAAATGTCCACTACTACTTATGGGTAAAAACTCCGTTAGACCCTGAACCAAACCCAAAATTAACGCTTCAATCCAACTCATTTTTCTTTCTTTTTATGCATTATCCCAAAAATCATTATCACAAAACCTGCCAACGCAAGCATTGGTCCGAAAGTTATTCTTCTAAAAGAAAAAACATCTGGATTGAACTTTAGTCCCGAAGATTCGCCATAAGTAAGAGCAAAACCAAGAACTATACATATCAAAGCAACGCCAATGATGATGAAATTTATCTTCGATAGTGATTTATTTTCTTTCATAACTAGATATAATACAATTTGTTAGTGCCCAATCTGATGTATTTATTTACAGCAAACAAAGCAGAAATCCAAGTGATTAGCAATCCAAATAAAGCAACTATAAGTACGATTGGGAGAATAAATTCTAGGGTAAAAAGATTCATTACCAAGCCGAGTTCCTTTTGTAAATAAAAGAGAAAACCTCCTAAAAGTATGAGTGCTAAAAATATTGCCCAAATGCCCATTCTGATAGATTGCCAGACAAACGGACGACGAATAAAACTAGCCTTTGCTCCAACCAATCTCATTGCATTGATAATGAAACGTTTTGAGTATAGTAATAGTCGAATTGTGTTGTTTGTCAGAACAAGAGAAATAAAAAGCATTATAGCGCAAAGACCCAACAAAACTACTCCAAGCTTTTGAATGTTTCTATTCAACAAATCTATCATGTCTTTTTGGTAAACAACCTCTTGAACAGAAGAAAAAGTAGCGATACGTTGTTCTATATTCGCTAAATTTTCGGTATTGACAAACGACGACTTCAAATTAACTTCATACGATGCTAAAAGTGGGTTGAAACCTAAAAATTCTTCAGGATTTTCTCCCAAAGCAACAATATGTTCTTCTAAGGCTTGTTCTTTGCTAATAAAAGTGGATTTAGAAACAAAATCAACTTTTGACAAATATTCTCCTAATCTCGCAATTTCTGTAGAATCAGCATTTGCTTTAATTACAACGGAGATGGTAAAGTTCTCTTTTGTTTGTTGCGAAAAATTTTTTGCAACTAAAAACAAACAAGCAATTAGACCTACGATAAAAAGTACCAAAACAATCGTGATGGTTGCGGTAAAACGCATATTAAAAAATTGCTTAGTACGACCTTTTGATAACGAATTTGACATCTCTATTTTGGTGTAAAAAAGAAAGAAAACTACGTTTTGCAAATATACGATATTTGAAAGGCAAAGTCAAGAGGAAAATAAAAAACTAAAAACTTCTATTTTTTAGAAAATTATAAAAAAAAGTGGCGACCTGTCGCCACTTTTTGGTTAGTTGTATAAGAAACGTTTTATACTTCTTTTCGGTGTTTTTTCAAACTCTTTTTCAACTAATTCAATTTTTGATATTCGGCAGAATGTTGGAATTAGTTTGTTGAGTTGGATAATGTTTTGTTCCATCAGCAACTCTGCATTTTTAAGATCTGGTTCTGGATAAACAAGTCCAACTAATTTTCCTTCTCGTTCTACGATAATTGATTCAACAACACCCGGCAAACTATTTAATTTATCTTCTATTTCTTCTGGATAAATATTCTGTCCTGAAGCTCCAAGAATCATGTTCTTGCAACGTCCTTTGATGAAGATGTTTCCTTTTTTATCAACAATACCCATATCTCCAGTTCTCAACCATCCTCCTTCAATCAAAACATCGTCGGTTGCTTCTTGGTTTTTATAATAGCCTAACATTGTGTTTTCTCCACGAACAAGAATTTCTCCTGGTGTGCGGTATTGATTTTTAGAATTAATTTTCACTTCCATTCGGCTTACAATTTTTCCACACGAACGAGGTTTGAATTTTCTCCATTCTTCGTAAGCAAGAAGAGGTGCGCATTCTGTCATTCCATAACCTACGCAATATGGAAAGCGAATCGCTTTCAAACAAAGTTCTACTTCTTTGTTTAGTGCAGCACCACCAATGATCAAATATTTCAAATTTCCACCGAAAGCATTAAGAACTTTTTCCTTGACTTTGTTCTTTATAATTCGTCCTATTCCAGGAATGTACCACAACACTCGCATTAAAGGTTTGTGAATTGTTGGGAAAACACTTTTTCTGAAGATTTTTTCGATAACCAAAGGTACGGTTAAAACCATATAAGGTTTTACATCAGCAAACGCTTTCATCAATACTTGTGGAGATGGGGTTTTTGACAAGAAGAACACATGACATCCTCCTGCCAACTGATACAAACATTCGAAAACTAATCCAAACATGTGAGCTAATGGGAGCATCGATACAACGTTCCAATGTGGTTGATTTGGTATGTTTTCCTGTCCAAACTGAACGTTTGAACTTATGTTTCTATGCGTGAGCATAACGCCTTTAGGAGAACTAGTGGTTCCTGAAGTATAATTTATAAGTAGTAAATCGTCAAAATTGTTAGTAGGATATTTTACATCTTCAATGGAGAATCCTTTTGGATAATTTTTTTCAAAACTTTTATTCCAATCATTGTATGCTTTTTCTATTTTTTCTTGTTTAGAGAATAATAAATCAAAACCTTCCAACGAAATTCCTGCATCCAGAGAAGGCATTTTGTTTGCATCAACAGCTTTCCAAACCACTGGTCCTGCAAACAAAATTTTGGCTTCCGAATGTTCTACCAAAGAGTGTATGCTTTCTGCTGGAAAGTCTGGCATTATAGAAACCACAACTGCTTCGTAGGCAGCAACCGCCAAAAAAGTAGTTGCCCAATCGGAACTATTTCGCCCACAGATTGCAATCTTATCTCCTTTTTTTAGGCCCATTTCGCGGAAGAGTACTTGCAAACGTGCCATTCGTTCTGCCAAATCACCATAAGAATAAGTTGTGTTAGAATCGATGTCTGTCATTGCTGGTGCATTCCAGCTACTTTTGATTGTTGTCTCCAAATAGGAGAGAAAATGTTTCTTCATAAACTATTTGCTTTTTTAAAATTTTGCGCAAAAGTAATGAGTGAAATTTTTACATAAAAAAAAATGTTCTTTATGCTTAAAGAAAAGGGTAAAAACCGATTTTTAGGGACGAAAAGCGAAAAAATGGGGTAAAAGAAGGATTAGAAACAGTGCTATTTGAATCTAAAAAGAGAGAAAAAGAAATATCCTTTTATAAATTATTTGTTTGTAAATTTGTTATTTTAAAAAAAACTTTTACCTTTGCACCCGCTTTAGCGGGATTCAGTAGCTCAGCAGGTAGAGCACATCCCTTTTAAGGATGGGGTCCTGGGTTCGAGCCCCAGCTGAATCACAAAGAAAGGAATCGTACGATTCCTTTTTTTGTTTTACGCAGTTACCTTGTAATTATCAGTTTTTTGCTGAAGTTGCCAACTCTTATAGTGTAAACCCCTGTTTTGAAGATTGGAATTTGTTCCGTTTGCGAATTGCTGTTTGAAGAATAAACACACTTTCCAGAAACGTTGTAGATTCTTATGGTTTTATTTCTCGCATTTGAAACAACAATGTGCTCTTTTGTGCAATAGGTATCGATAGCATGTTGTACATCAACAGATTCAATATCAAGCGTATTTTCAATTAATTCGGTCGCATAGTAGGCAACGTAACCATTTGTTTCTGAACCAATTTGAATATTGAGGTTACTATTATTGACAACAGTTTTTAGCGATCCGCAAAGGTAAAAAGCCTTATTTTCAATCAATGTCAAGCTGCTTGGCAATGTTATGGATGAAAGCGATGAACAATAATTAAAAGCATAGCTTCCTATTGTTTCTAAGCCATTGTTTAGTGTTACTTCAGTCAGATTATTGCAGCTAGAAAAAGCTAACTGATCAATGATTTTTACCGAAGAAGGAATTTCAATTTCTTGCAAAGAAGAACAGTAGCTAAAAGCATCTCGACCAATAGAAGTAACGTTATCTCCAATAGTAACACTTGTTAAATAAGAACAACTATTAAAAGCAGCATCTTTTATCTCTATGACACTTTCAGGAATAATAACTTCCGTAACATTTCGGTATTGGAAAGCAGAACTAGGTATTGTGGTTATACCGTTGTAGAGTTCAATACTTCCGCTGATTGCTCGTGGAACAAAAAACAAACTTAATGGGTTACGTTTGTACATCACTCGATTGTACATAAAAAATGTTGGATTGTTTTCGTCAATATAAATTGTATGTAACGAATTACAAGAAGTAAAAACTCCCGTTCCAAATTCTGTAACAGTTGCAGGAATAACTAAAATTTCCAGCAATTTGCTCCCGATTAATGCGTCGTTGTCAAAACCGATTACTGTATAAGTTGTTCCTTCGAAAACTACCGTTTCGGGAACGTTAAGAATGCCAACATATTGTTCTTCTCCAGTGAAATCATACATCCAATCGTCTTCGGCTCCTTTGTAAGTTACTTTTGCTGTGAAGTTTGTTTTATTAAAATTGTAATAAATGCCATCAACCGCAGTTTCTGATGCAGAAAGTGTAGTTGCAAAAATGATGAGTGATAGGAATAGAATGTTTATCTTGAAGTTTTTCATAATTTTATATTATATTGAAAATCAATCGAATGCAAAGATAATAAAATTGGAGAATTATTTGCTCTTTTTGTTTTTTTTGCGAATTAGGTTTTTGCTCTACCTCTTGCTCTTTGAGTAATGCTTTCCATGCATATGATGGCTATGAGGGGAGTTTAACGGGATGGTTAATTCCATACGTTGAACCGTCTTATAAGCTTACGATTAAAGACGATGATTACCCTTATAAAACGGACAATTATTATGTAATTGCTACAGAGGTAGAATTTGGTAGTAAAGGTGGTAGCAGAAAAGTGACAATAGGACGTAGAATTTAGTATGGAAGTGTATCAAAACCATATACTTTTTCTGGTTCTCCATAACGAATGGTAAAATCTGCCTTTGCTATCTTTTCTCCATTGCCTATAACAGTGACGTCTCTAGAATAGTATTGCGGAGCATCCTGAGTGGTATTAAGTAAAGAAGTTGGTCCCGGAAATGATTCTACAAACTGAATGGTGAAATCTTCGAAGGAATCAACAAACTGGACAGAGAAATCTTCAAAGGAATCAACAAACTGCCATTTGCCCGGTTTATCAGGGAATGAAGTTACAACTTGAACCTTAAGGTCTGGAAACGAATTTACGATACGAACCTTATAATCAGGAAAAGAATTAACCACCTTGACTTTGCCATTGAGGTACTTTTGAGCATGAAGCCCGAGAGTAGGCAAAATAAAAAGAAGCCCGAGAGAAAAATATTTTTTCATAGGTCGTAACAAAAGATTGGTTATTTATTTTTTTTGACCACAAAAATAAATAAAAGTTTAATGGATGATTTGAGCAAAAAAAAAGAAGCATACGCCGCATGGTAGGTGGCGACTCCAGATGGTGTTTCACTGCCAAGGTGAAAAGCGTGGATGGCGAAGTGTGTTCGGTGGAAACGGAAGGACTGACGCTGACCGAGGTTCGCTTGAGAGCGGTGGTGAACAGCAACAAGGAGAAGATATTGATTACGCCTAAAAAAGACAGTTGTGTTTTAGTGTATGATATGACCATGGGGTTAATGAGAGATTTTGTAGTGGTATCATACTCATGTTTCGCTTCGTTTTCTCTCGTCATTGCTCTTATAGTGTATTTAAATAAAGTAGAAAAATCTCTATATCAGATATTTAACGAAGAAAAGAAACGTTGTTATAAAGAAACAATTTCGTACCTTTGCGCCCTAATTTTTTTATTTAGCACTTTATGGAAAGTTTAATTTATTTTTCAATTTTAACCATCCTGTTTTTAGAATTTGTCTTCAATCGGACGCTCTCTTTTTTGAATATAAAACATAGTTCGCAGCCCATTCCTGAAGAGTTAAAAGACCTTTACGACGAAGAACGTTACCAAAAACAGCAATCGTATCTGCGCACAAATGCCAAATTCGGATTAATAGTTTCAACTTTTAGTTTTTTGTTTGTTTTCTGTATGTTTGCTTTTGGTGGATATGCAGAAATTGATTCCATTGCACGTAGCCTTACTTCTAATGCGTTGCTCGTTACGTTGCTTTTCTTTGCTATCATCAAAATCATTGATTTTATCATTGACATTCCTTTTGATTTTTATGCTACGTTTGTTATCGAAGAGCGTTTTGGTTTTAATCGTACAACAAAAAAAACTTTTGTGCTCGATTTGCTAAAAAGTCTGCTGCTCAGTATGTTGATTAGTGGAATTATTCTTTCTGTTATTTTTGTTATTTATGAGCAAATTCCTGATTGGTTTTGGCTTTTGGCATGGGCTTCTATGTCGGCATTTAGTTTGTTTATGAGTCTTTTTTATTCCAATTTGATTGTTCCTCTTTTCAATAAACAAACTCCGCTAGAAGAAGGTGAGTTAAGAAATGCTATTCAAGTGTTTGCCGAAAAAACTAATTTCAAACTGAAAAACATATACGTTATCAATGGTTCAAAACGCAGTTCGAAAGCTAATGCATATTTTACTGGTTTGGGTGTGAAAAAACGTATTGTGCTTTACGATACGCTCATTCAACAACTCTCCACCGAAGAAATTGTTGCTGTTTTAGCTCACGAAATAGGACATAACAAACATCAACATACGTTAAAAAATTTGCTTATTTCTTTGACGCTGAATTTGTTGTTGTTTTTCATTTTTGGCATAATTTTGAAATACGATGTATTTGCGCAAGCTATTGGTTGTCAGTTGGCTTCTTTCCATGTCAATATGTTAGTTTTTAGCACTTTGTATTCGCCAATAAGTATGCTTTTAGGCTTTTGGCGAAATGTGCTTTCTCGAAAATTTGAATATCAAGCAGATGCTTTTGTTAAGGAAAATGGAATGGAAGATGCTTTGATTTCGTCGTTGAAAAAAATTTCATCGCAAGCGTTGAGCAATCTCACTCCTCATCCTCTTGTTGTACGAGTAAGATATTCTCACCCGACACTTTATCAGAGAATTGTTGCTTTGAAAAAATAATTAACATTCACCTCGAACTATGAACGAGTTGTTGCAACAATGTCCACTTTGCCAAGCAAAACGCTTTGAGTTTTTCAAAGAAGTTCCAGATTATTTTCTATCCAAAGAGAATTTTCAGCTAGTGAAATGTGTTCATTGTGGTTTGGTTTTTATACAGAACCGACCAGATAAAAGTTCAATCGGCGCATACTACGAATCGGAAGAATACATTTCGCATACCGACTCTCATAAAAACCTATTTGCTCTTGTTTACCAAATTGTTCGTCGATGGAATGTTGCGAAAAAATATCGCATGATAAAACGCTATATTTCTCAGGGAAGTATTTTGGATATAGGTTGTGGAACGGGTGATTTTTTGAACTATTTTTTCAGAAAAAAATGGAATGTTGCAGGAATTGAACCTAGCAATTCTGCCCGAGAAATTGCAAACAAGAAAAACAATCATCAGATTTTTGAAGAAGAAAAACTAAATCACTTTGCCGATGGTGCTTTTGATGTTATCTCCATGTGGCACTCTTTGGAACACGTACACGACTTAAACGAACGTTTATCTGCTGTTCATCGTTTGCTCAAAGATGATGGCGTTTTTGTTTTTTCGGTACCTATTTACGAATCGTGGGACGCTACTCATTACGACTCTTTTTGGGCGGCTTGGGACGTGCCTCGTCATCTTTACCATTTTTCTCAAGCAACGGTTAAAACACTGATGGATAGAAATAATTTTCATCTTTTGAAGACGATTCCACTTCCTTTTGATTCCTACTACATTTCGTTGCTCAGCGAAGGGTATAAAACAAAAAGAGGTTCTCTTTTGAGAGTTTTTCTTAATGGTTTTGTTTCTAATCTGAATGCAAGACTGAAAACCAAAAATTTCTCGAGTCTGATTTTTATTGCTCAAAAAAGTAAGGAGCAATTATGATAATGAAAAACCGTTTTTATTTTCTGTAGAGATGCCAAAGCGAGTACCTCTGCTGTTTTTTTTGTACTTTTGTCAGTTCTTTTTTAGACAAAAGGTCAGTTTTGTTTCAAGATAAGGAAAGAAACTGTTTTGGCAAAATTATTGTGAATAAACACCAAAAAATTTTTTAAGATGAAGAAAAAGAAAGAAACTATCGATTTAGAAAGCGAACAAAAAGTAGAAATAGAAGCTCAAGAACAAACAGAAACTGCACAACAAGAAGTGAGTGAAGTTGAAAAATTAAGAGCAGAAAATCAAGAACTTAATGATAAATATATTCGTAAAGTTGCTGAGTTTGAAAATTATAGAAAAAACATGCTCAAACAGCAATCAGAATTGATTAAAAATGGAGGAGAGCGAGTTTTTGTTGATATGTTGCCGCTAATTGACGATTTTGAGCGAGCACTCAAAGCTATTGAAAAAACGGAAGAAACAGCTTCTTTATACGAAGGAGTTGAACTTATTTACAATAAATTTATCACTTTTTTGAACAAAAATGGGGTAAAAGAAATCGTAACCGAAAATGTTGAGTTTGATACTGATTTCCATGAAGCGGTAACAACATTTCCAGCACCATCGGAGGAGATGAAAAACAAAATCATTGATTGTGTATCAAAAGGTTATACAATGAATGAAAAAGTTATTCGTTATGCAAAAGTTGTTGTAGGACAATAAAAAAACTAAAGATGGAAAAGAGAGATTATTACGAAGTGCTTGGGGTTGCAAAAAATGCAACAGCCGAAGAGATAAAAAAGGCATATCGAAAAAAAGCGATAGAGTTTCACCCCGACAAAAATCCGGGAGACAAGGTTGCTGAAGAGAAATTTAAGGAGGCAGCTGAGGCTTACGATGTGTTGAGCGACCAACAAAAGCGTCAGCGCTACGACCAATTTGGTCATGCTGGAGTAGGTGGCAATGGTGGCTTTGGCGGTGGCGGAATGAATATGGAAGACATTTTCTCTCATTTCGGCGATATTTTTGGTGGCTTCGGTGGTTTTGGTGGCTTTGGTGGTCGTCAGCAGCAACAGCGTGTCAGAAGAGGATCTGATTTGCGGGTGAAGGTTCGCCTTAATCTGAAAGAAATTGCCACAGGTGTTGAGAAAAAGATCAAGGTAAAAAAATATGTTGCATGTTCGCATTGTGGAGGAACGGGAGCAAAAGATTCTTCAACCGAAACCTGTTCAACTTGCCATGGAACTGGTCGGGTAACTCGTGTTCAGCAAACTATTTTGGGACAGATGCAAACGCAATCCACTTGTCCTACTTGTGGTGGCGATGGCAAAATCATTAAAAACAAATGTCCTCATTGCTCTGGCGAAGGAATTGTTAGTGGCGAAGAGGTTATCTCAATAAAGATTCCTGCTGGCGTTGCTGAGGGGATGCAACTTTCTGTTCAAGGCAAGGGAAATGCGGCACGTCGTGGCGGTGTGAATGGAGATCTCTTGGTGGTGTTCGAAGAAGAACCACACAACGAACTTATTCGTGACGAAAACGATTTGATTTACAATCTTTTGCTTGATCTTCCTACGGCTGTTTTAGGAGGAACCATCGAAGTACCAACCATCGATGGAAAAGTAAAAGTGAAGGTAGAAAAAGGCACACAACCAGGAAAAGTCTTGCGTTTGAGAGGAAAAGGGTTGCCCGATGCCAATCGTTATGGCGTAGGAGATTTGCTCATTAATATAGGCATTTACATTCCTGAAAATTTGTCGGCAGAAGAGAAGAAACTGTTTGAGAAATTAGCCGAGTCGCCAAACGTAAAACCTAATGCAAATGCTTCTCGTAGCTTCTTCAGTCGTTTTAGAAATATGTTTGAGTAAAAAAATGAATGCCAAGAAATTCCTCCTTTACGATGAGAAAACAGACCGTAAGGTTGCGGAAATCAAACGATTGATTTTCTTGTCAATGAACGGAGTTGTTTCTGAAAGCATAGAGAGAAAAGGTGTTTTTTACAAAAAAAATTTTGGGGTTTCTCTTTATCGGCTTAAGCAAATTGCCGAAAAGTTTGAGAAAGATGCGCTTTTGGCTGCTCAACTTTGGAATTTGCACTATCGTGAAACGATGATTTTGGCTGTATTTTTGCAGCCGATTGACAAATTTTCGTTGGAGAAAGCCATGGAGTGGAGCAACGAAATTCAGACCTTGGAATTGGCAGAAATTGCTTCGAAATACCTTTTTTCGAAGGTGATTTTTTCTGAAAATTTTGCGACGAAAAAATTGGCAGACGAGGCAAGTTTGCAGGTGGCGATAGGTTTTCTGACTTTGGCAGAGATTGTAGAAAACGTTGCTGAAGAAAAGCTTTTTTTACCTAAGAAGTTGGCATTTTTTCAAGCAGCAAAAAGCCCTGAACTTTGTCGGGCGATTGTTGTTTTCTTGCAAAAAATGGTTACGAAAAGCGAACGGTTGAAGCAGGAGATAATAAAAGATATTGCTCAGATGAAAAACTCAGAATGCTATGCCGAGCGACTGATTTGCGAAGAGTTGACAACTCAAATTTTATATTCATAAATACTAAAAAATAATACAGATGAGAAAAAATGTTTGGCTATTGCCTTTGATTCTTTTTACTATGATTTTTTGTTCTTCTTGTAACAAAAAAAATGCTCAAACAAGCAAAACGACTCCTTCCGATTCGATTCGTGTTTATGGCGTTAAGTCGGGATATTTTCAGACTAATCTACCTCAAAGCAAAACAAATGTTGAAACTTGGTTCGACAATTACGGCGCATTGCAATACGTAGAAATTCGTGAGATGAACGACAAATATGTCAGTATGAAACTGGTGCGTGGAAACGACGAGTATTATTATTCTACTTACAACAATGAGGGAGTAAAAAAAACGGTTGAATACGTCGATTATCGAACTTGGGAGAATCCTTCGCAGGAAGAAATGGTACAACTTGGCATTGTGAAACATCCTGTCGAATTTGTCAATGGCAAAGTTTGTAAGGTTTATTCTATAAATGCAGGATTACCAGCAAAAATGTATATTTGGAACGGATTTATTATGAAAAACGAAACGCAAGATGGCGAAGTACTGACCGAAATTGTTGATTTTCGTGAAGTTGCTGTTCCTATCAATCGTTTTGATATCCCTTCGCATATCAATTTTACTGAAAAAACACTTGACGAACCGCAGCAATAAAACCGCTCCTTTTGTGGTTTTTTGTCGCGATTTCGTAGTATGATATTTTTTGTACCTTTGTAAAATCTTACCGAGCGCGGTGAGATTTTTTTTATTTTTTTTGAGTGTTATTCTTCGCAAGAGGAATCCGCAAAATTTCATCGGACAGAAGAATAAACATCGTGTGTTCATGCCTTGGCGTGAACTGCTTGTGTTTATTTTCTTGTCAAAGGCCATTTGCGGAGCCTCTCTTGTGGAAATTGTTAACATGGAGCGGTTTGCGCTTTTTTGTTAAACTCAAGAGAAAAGAAACGTTTTTATTTTTTTTGAGTTTTTTTGTGTGAATGCATAAACACGATTTACATATCGGCGACATGGTTCGACAAGAATTACGCTTGCAACGTCGGTCGGTGGCGTGGTTGGCGGAGGAGTTGCATTGCAACCGCTCCAATGCCTACAAAATTCTTGAACGCAAGGATTTGGATACCAACCTTCTCCGACGCATTTCGCGTGCACTGCAGTGCGACTTTTTCTTGCGAATTTCCGAGTGTGGTTTCTGATTTCTATCCTTTTGTTTTTGAAGAAATTACATCGTTTCTACCCCTCCTAAAAGTCTCCAAAAATGAGACATTTTGTACCTTTTTATGCAACAGTTTTTTAACCCTAAAATGACATTTGAATTTTAACTTTGTTGCCATATTTTTATTATTCATTAACAAATTAAATTTTTAAAAAAATCATGAAAAAAGTAAGTTTATTATTAGGATTGTGCATTATGATGTTGACTACACTTCCAATGTCAGCACAGACGTATAAAGACAAAAAAGAAGCCAAAAAAGCTACTTGGGAAATGAAACAAGAACAAGCAGCAGAAGAAGCTGCGTTGCTCCACAAAATGAAAATGGATAGTATCCGTAAAGCTGCTGAACGTGCTGAAGCACAACGTTTAAGAGAAGAACAAGAGGAAGCCATGCGCGAAGTAGAAGTGAATGTCCCTTGTTGTGGAGAAGAATTCTTTTCTACTCCTACGCTTATACGTGCAAGTGGCAATGGACAAAGTATGAACCAACAAGTTGCAAAAAATATGGCTCGCTCGTCTGCAATACAAGAGTTGACTTCTAAAGTAAAAGTCAGTGTTGAGGCATTGGTAGGCAATTATTACAAGTCGGAGAACATTAATATGACAGAAAATTTTATGCAAAAGTTCCAAGAAATGACTGTTCAAAAAATCAAGGAAGAAATTTCTGGATATCGTACTATTTGCGAAAAATATACCAAGTTTATGAACAATGGTCGTCCTGCATTTAAATGTTATATGGCTATCGAAATTGGTAAAGACGATTTGTTGAAACCTGTTTTCGAAACATTGACTAATGATCAATCGGCTCAAATTGATATGGATTACGAAACTTTCAAGGCCGAGTTCGATAAAGAATTTGCTGAATAAAAAATCTACATATTTATGTTTAGAACAAATAAAATTTACAAGGGACTTTTGTCCCTTGTTTTTGTGCTTTTATCGGTATCGGTTTCTGCACAAATGCCACCAGAGTGGTACGATCTTAGCACTCGTAATATGTATTATCCTTCAACGGAATATTTTGTAGGTTTCTCTGTTGATTTTCGTAATACATCGATGCCTATTGACGTACAAATAAAAAAGGTTGCTGATGCGGCACGAGTAGAGTTGATTAGTACTATCCGTGTAAAAGTAGAAAGCATTACAACCGACAATTTGGTGAGTGCTTCTATGCAAACGTCGCAAGGGTGGAACGAAGAGATTGTGCAAATATTTGAAACGCAAACAAAAACATCGGTCAATATGGAAGTGCCCGGTGTGAAAATTGAAACTTGGTACAACGCCAGTGGCAACGAAGTTGCTGCATTTGCTTACGTTCGTCGGAGTGATTTGGTTAATCATTTTGATAAGCAAATTGCCGTAGGGCTGATAAAGATTGAATCGGCACTGCAAAACGTGGAGCAACTCGAGGCGTTTGGGCAAAAAACGCAAGCTCGCAAAAAAGCCGAAGAAACGGTGCGACTTGTTACTGATGCGGAACACGCTCAACGTATGCTTTTGGTTGTGGACAATACAGCTAATGCTGCCAAAGTGCAAGCTTCGGAGTTAGCTGCATTGAAATTGCGGTTAGTGCAAAAGTTGGCGGAGTTGCAACACGGATTGGCTATTTGTTTGCAATGTACGGCCGATTGTTTTGGTACGCCTTATTCCTCGTTGCAAGGTGAGATAAAAGGCGAACTCTCTAAACTCGGTTGTAGCTTTGTGAACGACCCTGCTACGGCCGACTATGTAGTTGCCATTCAGGCACAAGCACGCGAGTACAATCGTGCTGAGTTTGGTGGATATGCTACCTATTTTGCGTATGTAGATGCAAATATCTCGCTTACCAAAACTGCTACTGCACAGCTTATCTATGATGATTTTTTGAGTGTTAAAGGCGGACATACGCATAATTTCATGCAAGCGGCACGCACTGCCTATAAAGATATTTCGAAAGAAATTGATAAACTTCTCAAACAATATATAAAATGAAAAAACTTTTAATCATTTTACTCCTTGTATATTCGCTTGCAACCTTTGCACAATCTCATAAAGTCGCTGTGTATGTTACAGGTGATGATACTTCTATAAATGAAGTATGGGGTAGTAAATTAACCGTAGCTATTGCTCGTAGTGGGAAATACGCAGCTGTAGAACGAACTGCTGCATTTCTAAATGAATTATCTAAAGAACAGAATTACCAACATACAGGTGCGGTAAACGATGCTGAATTGTCTGAATTAGGAAAACAATTTGGAGTTCAGTTTGTTTGTGTTGCCAATGTATCTAAATTATTGGGTGAGGACTATATTTCTGTTCGTTTGATTGATGTAGAAACTGCACAAATTGTATGTTCTGCTAACATCAATGCGAGTATTCGCAATTTAGATGACTTAGTAAAGAATGCAGATTTACTGTCTGCAAAGATGTTATCTTTATTTGAACGCGAGAGAATTGATGATGCACGAAAAGTAGCGGTGTATATTATGCAATCAAAATTGAATGACATTAATCGAATATTAGGTGATAAATTGGCAGAGTCATTTAGTAATAGTCAGCGATATATTGCTATTGAAAGAACGAATGATTTCTTGTCGCAACTCAACAAAGAAGTTCATTATCAACAAACAGGTATGGTGGATGACAATGAATTATCGCGTTTGGGATTGCAATTTGGTGTTGACTATGTTTGTGTTGCCAAAATATCAGAAGTCTTCGGTGAAAATTTTATCTCTACTCGTTTGATTGATGTTAAAACGGCTGAAGTGGTAAATATTTTTGATATTAACGGTTCTTTAACAAATATGCATGAATGTATCACTATTGCTAATAGTATCGGGACAGAGTTATCGAAGGGAAGTATTTCTATGCAACGTAAAGAAGTTATAGATGAATTCAAAGCAAAAAAAGATTTTGTTTTTATTAAAGGTGGAACATATACATTGAAAATAAACAAATCCACCAAAGAACAAAAAACAAATATCAAAATCACTTTGCCCGATTATTACATTTGTAAATATGAACTTACACAAGCACAATACTATGCCATTATGGGAGTTAATCCATCATATTTTAAGGGAGATAATCTTCCTGTTGAAATGGTTAGTTGGTATGATTGTCAAGAATTTGTAAAGAAATTAAATGAACTGACAGGAATGAATTTTGTATTACCTACTGAGTATCAATGGGAATTTGCTGCATTAGGTGGAGATAAAAGTGAAGGATATTTTTATTCAGGAAGCAATGATATTAGTAAAGTTGCTTGGTGTAATACTAATAGTAATGATAAAACTCATAATATAGGGAAAAAACAACCTAATGAATTGGGTTTATATGATATGTCTGGAAATGTTTGGGAGTGGTGTAGCTCTACGAGTATTGAAGAAAACAAAATAGAATCAATCGTTCGTGGCGGAAGTTGGTTTTCTACAAATTCAGTTTGCGTTGACAAACAACTACTCGATAAAGATCAACGAAATTTTCATGTTGGTTTTCGTCTTGTTATATTACCATAATCTGCAGCTGTTATGAATAGAAATATCTTTAGGAGCGTAATATTAGTTTTATTGTTTGTTACAGATATCTATGCATCTGACAGTTTCCCAATTTGGTTTTCAACAAAAGAACCAGATTGTGCTATAGGTATATCACCATCAATGGATGACTCTATAAAAGCAAGAGAGATTTCGATAATGATTGCAAACTTATCAATAGGTTTATCAAAACACATTTATAATAAATGTATTTTGATAAAAGAAAGCTATTATGAAAATGGTAATTTTGGTATAAAAAGAGGGATCAAAATTATGATAAGAGTCCCTAAAATATCTTCTATCGAAAAAGATACAATCTTACCAAATGGTTCTATAGTGAATCTTGTTAGGTATAAAGAACAATTATCTCAAGACTCTATGCTTTGTATTTTCTTTAAGAATAAAAATTACGTACAGATAGAGCTACAAACTGTTGAAAAATATTTAGGCATAAAATTTTACGATACCAATATAACAGATGTTACCTATGCAACAAGAGCGGATGAAATAAAATTGGGAGCGAATGTTTCTTTAGGTGGAATAGGTACAGTTGATATTAACAATGCTTGTTATGGTATATTATATGAATTACTTTCTAGGTTTGAGATATATCACCCTAATGCTACTCCAACAACTATTACCACTTTTACACAACGCAATGAAGAAACTAGAGAAAGAAAAGAAATTGTTAGTTCTCTGGATCGCGGAAGTGCAAAAAGTAACATGTGTTTTTTAATAGGTGAATCTGATTGCATTGTTAAGGTTAGTTATGCACCATAAATATGGAAATTTCTCTTATAAGTTACATAAAACAAAACAATTATTAAATAATTAAAACAATACATAAAATGAGAAACATTTTAATCCTTTTACTATCTGCGCTTTCAATGATAGCTTATGCGCAAACACCAGTCAAAAAAGTCGCCATCCTCGAAACGGTGGACAAAATGGGCAATGTGCCATATGGTGTATTGCTGCAAGTGCGAAGTAGTTTAACCTATGCTATCTCCAGCAATGCAGGTTATGAGGGCTACGACCGTGTGGATATGGCTGCTATTACCGGTGAGCAGAATTTCCAACGCACAGGTATGGTGAGTGATGAACACATCAAGCGTTTGGGCGAGATGACGGGCGCAGCGTATGTGCTGATTGCAGAGGCTGCCCTCTACGATGACCAAAACAACATCATCATTGCAGCCAAGATCTTGGACGTAGAAACAGGCGGTGTGATGAGTAGTACCCCTCCATCAGTTGCTCCTAAAGACCCCGCAAAAATGGCAGAGGCATGCAATCGTATCTCTAGTATTTTGTTAGGAAACAAAATCTCCTCACAAACTTCAGTAAATAATACAAATTCCGTTTCTCAACAAAATACGACACCGATGAATCAAAAAAGCGCTCGTACAAA
>JAGCAG010000057.1 GCA_017652785.1 Paludibacteraceae bacterium
ACTTACCGCACGAGTTTCGCGAATAACCGTAATTTTCACTTGTCCTGGATAAGTCATTTCATCTTGAATTTTCTTCGCAATATCATACGATAAGGTTTCCACTGTTTTGTCATCCACCTTGTCGGCACCAACAATTACACGCAACTCCCTACCAGCCTGAATAGCATAGGTTTTTAGAACACCAGGATAAGAAAGTGCGAGGTTTTCTAAATCGTTCAAACGTTTGATGTAGGCTTCTACAATTTCGCGACGAGCACCCGGACGAGCACCCGAAATGGCATCACAAACTTGTACAATTGGAGCCAAAAGCGACGTCATTTCCACTTCGTCGTGGTGAGCACCAATAGCATTGCAAACATCTGGTTTTTCTTTGTATTTTTCTGCCAAATTCATACCCAAAATAGCGTGTGGAAGTTCTGGTTGGTCATCGGGGACCTTTCCAATATCGTGAAGTAAACCCGCACGTTTTGCTTTTTGAGGATTCAAACCAAGTTCCGATGCCATAATGGCACAAAGATTTGCCGTTTCGCGAGCATGTTGCAAAAGGTTTTGTCCGTAAGAAGAACGGTATTTCATTTTTCCTACCAAACGAATCAATTCGGGATGCAAACCGTGAATACCCAAATCAATAGTTGTACGTTTACCTACTTCAACTATTTCTTCTTCTACTTGTTTGCGTGTTTTAGCCACAACCTCTTCGATGCGAGCAGGGTGAATACGTCCATCAACCACCAACTGATGCAGTGCTAAACGAGCAATTTCGCGACGCACAGGATCGAAACCCGATAACACGATAGCTTCTGGCGTATCATCAACAATAATTTCAACACCCGTAGCAGCTTCCAAAGCTCTAATGTTTCGACCTTCGCGACCAATGATGCGTCCTTTTACCTCGTCGCTTTCGATATTGAACACCGTTACCGAATTTTCGATAGCAGTTTCGGTAGCCACACGCTGAATGGTTTGAATAATGACACGTTTTGCCTCTTTGTTGGCAGTCATCTTAGCTTCTTCCATCATCTCGTTCACGTATGCCATGGCATCTGTTTTTGCCTCTTCCTTGAGCGACTCGATAAGTTGCGATTTTGCCTCTTCGGGCGAAAGTCCTGAAATAGAAGAAAGTTGTTCCGTGATTTGCTTCTTTTCTATATCAAGTTCACGTTTTTTATCTTCTATTACAGCAAGTTGACTATCTAAATTTTTACGAGTAGCCTCAATTTCGTTGCTTTTACGTTGAAGTTCTCCTTGGCGTTGGTTAAGCGCCAACTCTCTTTGTTGCATTTTTGCATTGTGAGCAACGACTTGTTTGTCGTGTTCCGATTTGAGATTAAAGAATTTTTCTTTTACCTCAAGCATTCTTTTCTTTTTCAAATTTTCGGCTTCCGACTCAGCATCAGCCAATAAACGACGCATTTTCGCTTTCGACGAAAACATACAAATAACCCATCCTCCAACAAATCCGACAAGGACGGCAACTGCTATAAATATTATTGTACCTACCATATTTTTATATATTTTATATTAAAATTCAACCATACAAAAAACGCATTATTCCCCTCTTTCTCAGGGAGATTAATGCGAAAAACTTTTTTAAGAAAAATAAATTTATTTTTCTTCGTTCAAACAATTCTTTAGTTCATTACTTAATTGGGTAAACCTTGTTTCTAAGTTATCCAAATCCTCCTTGGCTATTTTTTTTTCAGCCAAATGGTTTACCACTGCATTATATGCCGACATCAAAAGAATCATCTCTCCATCAACTTCCGAATAGTTTTTTCGATAAAAAGAAACTATCTCGTTCAACCGTTGTGCTGCGTTACGATAGACTTCTTCGTCAGCCCTATTTATGTCCAACTGAATTTTTCGACCTCCAAGAACAACCGAAATCGTTAATTTTTCACTTGGCATATTATTCGTTAAGCAAAACTAAACAATTATCTATTTTTCGCATTAAATTACTTATTTTCCGATAAGCAATATCGCGTTCTTCTTTGGTAACAGACAAAGATTTTGCCATTTGCAATCGGCTGTAATTTTTGCGCCATTCCAAAACTTCCTTATGAGCCGCCATTAAATCCTCATTTTTCTCGTTCAATTTTCGTTCTGTTTCTTCAAGTTTTTCTCTCAACTCATTGTACTTTTTCATCAACAAACGAAAATCGCCTTCAAATTCTTCAAAAATTTTTTGACGCTGATTATCCATTTTAGAATGATAAACTTTGCAAATATAACACTTATTTCTCTTTATCCAAAAAAGAAATACCCAATAACAATTGCCGCCATAATACCTACAGCATCTGCAATTAGTCCACAAGAAAGTGCATGGCGTGTTTTTACAATGCCAACAGAACCAAAATAAACGGCAAGAATATAGAAAGTAGTATCGGTTGAGCCTTGCAAAATACAAACTAATCGTCCAACAAAAGAATCGGCTCCATAAGTAGTCATTGCATCAATCATCATTCCTCTTGCGCCACTTCCACTGAGAGGTTTCATTATGGCTGTTGGGAGTGCTCCAACAAAATCGGTATCTAAACCTAAAAAAGCGACACATTTTTCCACTCCTAAAATAATCCAGTCCATTGCCCCGGAAGCTCGAAACATTCCTACAGCAACAAGTATTGCTATTAAGTAAGGAATAATTCCTATTGCAACCTTAAAACCTTCTTTGGCCCCCTCAATAAAAGACTCGTAAACGTTCACTTTTTTTACAACCCCCGAAATAATGAAAGCTGAGATTATTCCAAGAAGAATAAAATTGGCTATAAATGACGAATAGCGTTGTATTTCTTCTTGAGTCATTTGAGAAAACAAAAGTATTATTCCTACGATAATGGCTGTCAGTATTCCCAAAGTGAGAAGAATGTTTTTTTGAAAAAGATTTATTTTTTGAGCAATAGCAACGGATATTAGTCCCGCTAATGATGAAAAATAGGTAGCCAAAAGTATTGGTAAAAAAACATCACTTGGATTGACGGCGCCAAGTTGAGCACGATAAACAAGAATAGAAATGGGAATAAGCGTTAGTCCCGAGGTGTTGAGGACTAAAAACATTATCATCGGATTCGACGCTGTGTCTTTTTTATCATTTATTTCTTGCATTTCCTTCATTGCCTTCAAGCCAAGAGGCGTTGCAGCATTGTCGAGTCCAAGCATATTTGCAGAAATATTCATAAAAATTGATCCCATTGCAGGATGATTTTTAGGAATATCTGGAAATATTTTACAAAAAAATGGCGATACCAATTTAGACATTATACTGATTGCCCCAGCATTTTCGCCAATCTTCATTATCCCCAACCAAAGCGACAAAACTCCTGTTAGGCCCAACGATATTTCAAAACCATTTTTTGCAGAAGAAAAAGTAGAATTCATAATTTCGGCAAGAGGAGCTGCATCGCCTACCACGAATGCATGTATCATTCCCACCAAAATGGAAATTAACAAAAGAGAAATCCAGATGTAGTTGAGGACCATATAAAAAAGTGTTTACTTTTTCAGTTTTTCAATTTCGGAAATCATGTTTTTTGCCAACTCAGCAAATGCCAATCCTGAAACAGAAGCTACGTTTAATGCTGCAGGAGCTCCAGCATCTCCACTTTCGCGGATGCTCTGAACGATTGGAATTTGTGCAAGTAACGGAGCTTTTATCTCTTCTGCCAACTTTTTACAACCCTCTTTTCCAAAAATGTAATATTTGTTCTCGGGCAATTCGGCGGGTACAAACCACGCCATATTTTCCACTAAACCCAAAATAGGAACGTTTATTTTGTCTGTTTTGAACATTTGTATTCCTTTTCGAGCGTCGGCAAGTGCTACTTCTTGCGGAGTGGAAACAATGATACTCCCTGTAAGTTGCAAGAGCTGAACTAAAGTAAGATGAATATCGCTTGTTCCAGGAGGTAAATCAATAAGAAAATAATCCAATTCTCCCCAAGCGGCCTCGGTGATAAGTTGCTTTAGTGCATTACTTGCCATTCCTCCACGCCAAATAAGTGCATTGTTTGGATCAACAAAAAAACCTATCGAAAGAATTTTTATTCCATATTGTTCTATCGGTTCTATCAACTGCTTTCCATCTTCCTCAGTAGCAAGAGGACGAGCATCTTCGATGTTAAACATTTTAGGAATTGATGGACCAAAAATATCGGCATCGAGCAAACCAACTTTGTAACCCATTTGAGCGAGAGCAATAGCCAAGTTTGCAGAAATAGTAGATTTGCCAACTCCGCCTTTCCCAGAAGCAAT
>JAGCAG010000058.1 GCA_017652785.1 Paludibacteraceae bacterium
TACAGGCGTTATTCCAGTAGATTTAGCTGTAGAACAAATGAAGAAATTTATTGTTAAATCTTACGGTAAAAAAGGTCAAGACATCGTTGACAAAAACAACGCTGCTGTAGACCGTGGTGGTGAATACAAACAACTTACTATTGATGCTGCTTGGGCAAACCTTGCTGACGACGAAGTAATCGCAAACAACGACCCAGCATTCATCAACGAAGTTGTTCGTCCTATCAACGCTCAAGACGGTGACTTACTTCCAGTTTCTGCATTTAAAGGTATCGAAGACGGTACTTGGTATGCAGGTACAGCTAAATATGAAAAACGTGGTGTAGCAGCATTCGTTCCTGTTTGGAATGCAGACAACTGTATCCAATGTAACAAATGTGCTTACGTTTGTCCTCACGCTTGTATCCGTCCATTCGTTCTAGACGAAACTGAAGCTGCTGGTCTAAACGCAGACATGATCGAAATGAAAGCTCCTGCTGCTATGAAAGGTATGAAATTCCGTATGCAAGTAGGTGTAATGGATTGTCTTGGTTGTGGTAACTGTGTGGACGTTTGTCCTGGTAACCCAAAACTTGGTGGTCCTGCTCTTAAGATGGTTTCTCTTGAAAGCCAACTTGCAGAAGCTGCAAACTGGGATTATTGCGTAGAAAACGTTAAAACTAAACAAAACTTAGTTGACGTTGCTGCTAACGTTAAAAACTCACAATTCGCTACTCCTCTATTTGAGTTCTCTGGAGCTTGTTCAGGTTGTGGTGAAACTCCATACGTGAAATTATTAACTCAACTATTCGGTGACCGTCAAATCATTGCTAACGCAACTGGTTGTTCATCTATTTACTCTGGTTCAGTACCTTCTACTCCTTACACAACAAACGAAAAAGGACAAGGTCCAGCTTGGGCTAACTCTCTATTCGAAGACTTCTGTGAGTTCGGTATGGGTATGGAACTAGCTAACGAAAAAATGAAAGCTCGCTTAACAGACCTTATGACTAAAGGTCAAACTTGCGACTGCTGCTCTGATGAACTTAAAGGCTTATTCGCTGAATGGATTGCAAACCAAAACGATGCTGCTAAAACTAAAGAACTTGCAGAAAAAATCATTCCTGCTGTAGAAGCATGCAGCTGCGACATTTGCAAAGGCATCGCTGCTCTTAAAGGATACTTGATTAAACGTAGCCAATGGATTATTGGTGGTGACGGTGCTTCATACGATATCGGTTACGGTGGTCTAGACCACGTGATTGCTTCTGGTAAAGACGTAAACATCCTTGTACTAGATACAGAAGTTTACTCTAACACCGGTGGTCAATCGTCTAAAGCTACTCCTGTAGGTGCTATCGCTAAGTTTGCTGCTGCTGGTAAACGTGTTCGCAAAAAAGACCTTGGTATGATTGCTACTACTTATGGTTATGTTTACGTTGCACAAATTGCTATGGGTGCAGACCAAGCACAATGCTTAAAAGCTATCCGTGAAGCTGAAGCTTATCCTGGTCCTTCTTTAATCATCGCTTACGCTCCTTGTATCAACCACGGTTTGAAAAAAGGTATGGGTAAAGCTCAAGAAGAACAAGAAAATGCTGTTAAATGTGGTTACTGGCACTTGTGGCGCTACAACCCAGCTCTAGAAGCTGAAGGTAAAAACCCATTCTCACTTGATAGCAAAGAGCCAAATTGGGAAGGCTTCAAAGATTTCTTGAAAGGTGAAGTTCGTTACGCTTCTGTAATGAAACAATATCCAGAAGAAGCTGAAGAATTGTTCCAAGCAGCTGAAGACAACGCTAAATGGCGTTACAACAGCTATGTGCGTATGAGTAAACAAGAATTTTAATTGCGAAATTCTATACATAAGAAAAAGAGCCCAAAGAAATTTGGGCTCTTTTTTTAGTTTTTAGTAACTTTGTAGCCTAAATAAGTAATTATATTTGACAAAATAAGTTGGGGTATATGCCAAAAAGTAGATTCACAGGAATGGGTGTTGCACTCATTACTCCTTTCAAAAAAGATGGGTCGATTGATTACGACGCTCTAAGACGATTGATTGAATATCAGATAAAAAATGGTACCGACTATTTTGTGGTACTTGGAACAACCGCGGAAACACCAACCCTCACTAAGACAGAACGTGAGGAATTGGTGAAATTTGTTACCGCTCAAATTAATGGCAGAGTTCCCATTGTACTTGGAATGGGAGGCAACTGCACAAAGGCATTGGTTGAGGAGCTTCGCTCTACTGACCTTTCGCAAGTTGATGCCATTCTTTCGGTTACTCCTTATTACAACAAACCTTCGCAGGAGGGACTTTATCGTCATTATGCCGAAGTAGCTCAGAATTCCAAAGTGCCTGTCATTCTCTATAATGTGCCAGGACGAACAGGAGTAAATCTTTCGGCACAAACCACACTCCGTTTGGCCAGAGAGTTCAAAAATATTATTGCCATCAAAGAAGCGTCGGGCAATTTTGCTCAAATTGACGATATTATTAAACACAAACCCGATAGTTTTATGGTTATTTCTGGTGATGACGGCATTACTTTCCCGCTGATTACACTTGGTGCTGTAGGGGTGATTTCAGTGATAGGGAATGCTTTTCCAAAGGAGTTTTCTCGAATGGTTCGTTTGGCTCTTAATGGCGACTACAATGGTGCACGAGAAATTCACTATCGTTTCTCGGAACTCATTGATTTGCTTTTTGTTGATGGCAATCCTGCTGGGGTAAAAAGTATGCTTTCGGTGATGGGTTTTATTGAAAATGAGTTGCGTTTGCCACTTGTCCCTACTACTATCAATACGTTTGAAAAAATTCGTTTTGTTCTGAATCAACTGAAAACCTCTATTAAATAGTGATTTTTATTTTTTTTAACTTTTTTCTACCTTTGCGAGAAATGAAGTTAAAGAATGGTAAAAAGGTTGTTGTTTTGTTTCTTGCTGTTTGTCATTTGTCTTTCAACTAAGGCACAATCCACTACACTTATACCTCATTCGTTTGCAGCAGGCAATGCTTCAGTGGCAAACTACAACGAGTGGGTTAGTTTTCACACACCGGCTTCACTAGCCAGCGAAGATGGCATAAGTTTACAGTTGCTTGCCGAGAATCGTTACTTTGCTAAGGAACTTTTTAATGAAGCAGCAAGTTTTGCTATTCATACAAAACCGTTGAATATAGGAGCATCGTTTGCTCATTTTGGTTATGAGGGTTATCATGAAATGATGGCAGGCGTTGCCTTTGCTCGTGCTTTTGTGAAAAACAAATTGCTTATTGGTATTCAGGCAAATTATTATACTATTTATCTTTCGGAATTGGATAAGTATAAAGGAACGGTGTTTGCTCAAGTGGGAATTCAAGGAGAAGTAGTGCGCAATTTTTATATTGGTTTTCATGCTTTTAATCCTACGTTTTCCAAAATAAAAAGCACAGCTATTGTGCAAAAAATTCCCTCTATTTTTAGTTTAGGTACTAAACATGTCATTAACGAAAAAGTGAATTGGACGGCTCAATTGGATAAAGAAATTCAAGGCCGATTTCGTTGGGCATTGGGTGTGGAGTATTTGCCTATTGAGCAACTTTCTTTGCGCATAGGAGGTTATGGCTTGTCGTTTGTTCCAACACTTGGAGTGGGGTTGAAGTTTGGCGAGTTTAGGTTTAATTTACAATGCGAATACCATCAAAAATTAGGATTATGCACGTTAGGCTTTGTAAGTTACCGATTCAAATAGTTCTTTTGTTCTTTTTTTTGACGTTTCAGTTGAATGTTTTTGCACAAAAGGAGTCTATTATAGATGAGTTGCTCGATTTGATGACATCTGAAGCTACCGACGAACAAACCTTTGACACAGAAGCTCTTTACGACGACTTAGTGCTTGCACTTGATAACCCTGTAAATCTCAATTCTGCTACAAAAAACGATTTAGATAAGTTGCCTTTCTTGTCGGATATTCAAATTGAAAACATTTTGTATTATCGCTATCAGTTTGGTGCTTTTTATTCTATTCACGAACTTCAGCTAATTGATGATTTAGACGAATTGGCATTGCGGTTTTTGCCTTATTTTGTTTATGTGGATAAGGTAGAAAAAAAGAAAAAAACGTCTATAAAAGAGATTTTTACTCGAAGTAAAAACGAGTTTTTGGTTCGGCTTGACGGAACGTTTGAGAAAAAACAAGGATACAATAGAACAAAAGAGGAGTTGACTGCAAATCCTGATAAATACTACCTTGGCGATCCTTTTTACACCTCCTTTAAGTATCGATTTGATGGAAAAGGCAAGTTGCAATTTGGACTTACTGCGGAAAAAGATGCGGGAGAGCAGTTTTGGGGAAAGTACAACAAAGGTTACGATTCTTATAATGGTTATATTCAGTTGAATGATTTGTGGAAATTTTCGACTATTGTTGTAGGCGATTATCGTGCTACGTTTGGACAAGGTTTGGTGATGCGTACGGAGTTTCAGTCGGCTAATACTTCGGTGCTACAAGCCAAAACTCGCAATTATGGATTTAGGCGAAATACATCGACTGATGAGTACAATTTTTTGCGTGGCGTGGCAGCTACTGCTAAGTTTGGCCCTGTAGATGTTTCAGCTTTTTATTCTTTCAGACAAATGGATGCCGACACTTCGGGCGGAAGTTTTAGCTCCATTCGTAAAGATGGTTATCACAGAAGAGTAACCGAGTGGGAGAAAAAACGTACGCTTAAAACACACGTTGTGGGAGGAAATGTGTCGTACAATCATGCTAAATTTCATGTCGGATTAACGGCTGCAGCAACGCTTTTTGGGGTGCCTAAAAAGCCGAACGAAAAAGTGGTTTCTACTTTTCTTTATGAGGGGAAAAATATGTTTTCGGCAAGTGTGGACTACAGTTTTAGAATTTATAAATTTAATTTTTGGGGAGAAACAGCACTTTGCAACAACTTGGGTGTAGCTACAGTGAATGGCGTTTCGTTTACACCAGTTTCGGTAATGGGAATTTTACTTTCTCATCGGTATTTTTCTCCAAAATACGATTTTATGTATTCTCAGAATATTTTTGGTTCATCCTCCAGTAATGAGAATGGTTTTTATATGGGTGTTGAATTACAACCAATAAAAAAATGGCGTATAGAGGCTTCTGCGGATATTCAGCAACGTCCGTGGGTTTCGACTAATACCACCAAATCGGCTTGGAACTATGAACTTAGAATGCGTTTGAATTATGTTCCAAACTCTCGTATGAATTATTATGCCCAAGTTGTTTATCGCGAAAATGAACGTAATCTTTCGGATGTGGAAAGCGTGACAAAACAAATAGGCAAAATGGCTCGTACGCGTCTTACTTGTCATGCCCAGTATCAGATTGGAGATGTAAAATTGACCAACAAGGTTGTTTTTACACATGCAGAACAAGAACAATCAGATCCTACGTTTGGTTTTGCTATTTCGCAAGATATTTCTTACAAAATACCAATAGTGGGCATTTCGCTAAATGCTCGTTATTTGTATTTTGATGCAAAAGACTATAATAATCGCATAACGCTCTACGAAAATGATGTGCCATTTGCTTTTTCCATTCCTACACTTTACGGAAGAGGTAGCCGTTACTACTTGAATGTGGGTTACAATGTGCTGAAAAATTTTAGCATTTGGTTGAAGTTTGCTCAAACCTACTACGACGATCGATCAGAGATGGGTTCGGGATTGGATCTTATCCAAAAAAACAGAAAATCTGATTTTAGAGTTCAACTTCGAGTGAAGTTTTGATCATGTTTTTGTCTGTTTCTTTTTGCCTAAAAAATTACTGTCTTTATTTACTATAAAGTTTATATGTAATTTCCTAAAAAAATAAAACAACTCAAATGCAAGTAGTTTTTTTTACCTTTGCGACTTAAAAAATGAAAAATAAGATGAAAAAAGCGTATGTATTTCCAGGACAAGGTTCTCAATTTGTAGGAATGGGTAAGGATTTGTACGACAATTATCCTTTGGCAAAAGAACTATTCGAAAAGGCTAACGAGGTGCTTGGATTTTGTGTTACCGACATAATGTTTGAAGGAACTGACGAGGATTTGCGTCAAACCAAAGTTACTCAACCTGCTGTTTTTTTGCATTCGGTTATTTCTGCATTAGTTTCTTCGGAAGGTGTTGTGCCAGATATGGTCGCAGGACACTCTTTGGGAGAATTTTCTGCACTTACAATTGCCAAAGTGCTTTCGTTCGAAGATGGATTGAGACTGGTTGCGGCACGTGCAAAGGCGATGCAAAAAGCTTGTGACGAACATCCTTCAACAATGGCAGCCGTGCTTCGTTTGGATGATGAGGTAATAGAGCAAATTTTGGAACAAATAAATGGAGTTGTGGTTCCTGCTAATTACAATTGCCCAGGTCAATTGGTGATTTCTGGTACGGAGGAGGCAATTGATGAAGCTTGTTTGCGTCTCAAAGAAGCAGGAGCAAAGCGTGCGTTGAAATTGCCCGTTGGAGGAGCATTTCACTCTCCTTTGATGGAAATGGCACGAGTGGAGTTAGAAGCAGCTATTGATAAGGTAGTTTTTAATACTCCGATTTGTCCTATTTATCAAAATATAGATGCAAAACCATATACTAATCCTGTTGAAATAAAGAAAAACTTGATTGCTCAACTAACAGGTGCTGTGCGTTGGACTCAAACGGTGCAGAATATGATAGCCGACGGAGCAACTTCTTTCAAAGAATTTGGACCAGGTCAGGTTTTGCAAGGTCTTATTAAAAAAATCAATTCTGAAGTAGAAATTGGGTAAAACACGTATATCATAATACTACGTTTATGTATTTGTCGGAACTCAACAAGGGAGAGAAGGCCGTTATTGTTAAAGTAATGGGGCATGGCGGTTTCCGTAAGCGCATTGTTGAAATGGGCTTTGTGCAAGGGAAAGTTGTGGAGGTAAAAAATATTGCTCCTCTTCGCGACCCGATAGAGTACCACATTATGGGTTACGACGTTTCTTTGCGAAAAAGTGAGGCTGAAAAAATAGAAATCATTAGCATAAAAGATGCAGAGAAAATAGCCAAACAGAATAATTTTTACGGTACGATAACAGAAGAAGATATTCGTCGTATAGCTTTTGATCGTCGAAAAACCATCACTGTTGCATTGGTCGGGAATCCTAATTCGGGAAAGACAAGCTTGTTTAATTCGGCAACAGGAGAACGAGAAAAGGTAGGAAATTATAGTGGGGTAACAGTTGGTGTTAAGGAGAGCGAATTTGAGTTCAATGGCTACAAAATTAAGTTGGTTGATTTGCCAGGAACGTACTCCATTTCGGCATATAGTCCTGAGGAAAAATTTGTAAGAAGCTATCTGACAAAAGAAAAACCTGATTTGGTATTGAATGTTCTTGACGGCACGAATTTGGAAAGAAATATGTTTCTCACCACACAACTGATTGATATGAATTTGCGAGTGGTGATTGCACTTAATATGGCAGATGAGATGCACGAACGTGGAGACAAACTCGATGTGCAGATGTTGCAAAAATTGCTCGGGATACCAATCGTTGAGACTTCGTTTGGAAAGAAAAAAATGGGTCTGCATTCACTTTTTTCTACGGCAATAAAACTTTACGAAGGTTCCGACTTTATTGACGAAGATGGGCAACTTGTTTCTTCTGCCGACAAAGATGTTTTGGTTGATGAATATCTGCACAATGTTGATATTCAGCACAAACATAGCCATACAACGAAGCAAGATGTGGATGTAGTTGTGAGACATATTCATATAAATTATGGCAATGCTTTAGAGAAATCAATTGCTAAAATCAAAGATCAAATTGATAAAAACGAAAATGCTCGAGACGAATATACCCCTCGTTATATCGCTATAAAATTGCTTGAACAAGATGAGGAAATGCGCTCCTTTATTGATGTTTTTTCAAATAAAAAGGAGATTCTTGATGCTTGTGAAAAATCTACTGCTCGGATAAAATCGGAATTGAATGATACACCCGAAAATGCAATAATAGATGCAAAATATGGGTTTATTTCTGGAGCACTTAAAGAAACTTTTTCTCCGGCTAAAAACCAAGAACGAGGCACCGTAACTGAAAAAATAGATCATATAGTTACGAATCGAATTTTAGGTTTCCCGATTTTTATTTTTGCTTTGTTCGTAATGTTCCAATGTACGTTTTCGCTTGGTGAGTATCCAATGGCGTGGATTGAAAGTGGTATAAATTGGTTTGGACGATTGGTGGGAGACTGGATGCCGAGCGGAATTTTGAAAGATTTCTTGGTTGATGGAATGATAATGGGTGTTGGAGGAGTGCTAGTTTTTCTTCCTAATATTTTGATTCTATATTTCTTTATAACCTTGTTAGAAACAACCGGTTATATGGCCCGTGTGGCATTTATTATGGATAAAATAATGCATAAAATAGGTCTTCATGGGCGTTCCTTTATCCCTTTGGTAATGGGCTTTGGGTGCAATGTCCCCGCTATTATGGCGACAAGAACTATAAAAAACAGAAATAATAGAATGGTGACAATACTTATTTCTCCACTTATTTCTTGTAGTGCTCGCCTTCCTATTTATTTGCTTTTGGCAGGAGCATTTTTCCCCGAAAGTGCAGGGTTTGTTTTGTTTGCAATATATGTGATAGGAATGTTGCTTGCTGCTCTTATGGCACGTTTGTTTAAACGGTTTTTGTTTCAAAAAGAAGAAACACCTTTTGTGATGGAACTGCCTCCGTATCGTTTCCCGAGTTGGAAGTATGTGTTGCGCGATACGTGGGACAAAGGAAAACAATATCTGCATAAAATAGGGACAACAATTCTTGTGGGTTCGCTTATTATTTGGGCTTTGAGTTATTTCCCACGATACGACGAGCAGTCTCAAGTGTTGAGTGAGAAAGAGGTTATTGCCTTTCAGCAAGAAAATTCTTATCTCGGTCAGATTGGTAAATTTGTTCAGCCAGTATTACAACCTCTTGGTTTTAGTTGGAAAATGAGTGTTTCTTTGCTTTCGGGGGTAGCTGCTAAGGAAATTGTAGTAAGCACGTTGGGAATTTTGTATGGAGCAGATGAAGATTCGGGCGTTTCTCTTGCCGAAAAACTTCAAGCATCGCCCGATTTTTCTCCTGCAGTTGCATTGAGTTTAATGCTTTTTGTGTTGATTTATTTTCCTTGTATAGCAACATTGGTCACTATAAAACACGAAACTCGTAGCTGGTGGTGGGCCTTGTTTTCGGCCTTTTATACCATTGTTTTGGCTTGGGCGGTTGCTTTTTTGTTTTACCAACTCCTGAAGAATAATTTACTGCAAGAGTTTATTATTGCGCTTTTGTTGCTGTTTGCACTTTGGTTTGTTGTTCGAAAAACTATAGCTGTTTTCAAGAAAAAAGATCCTTGCGCTTATTGTAGCTCAACCTCGTGTGGAGATTGCACAGATTCCCTTGATAAACAAAAATAATATCTTCGTTTGTCGTTTAAAAGAAGCAAACAAAAAGTTTTTTTTGGACTTTTGTGTTTTTTTTATACATTTGTCAATCAGTTTTTTAACGTTTTTTTTGTTATGCCTTATCGTCGATTGCCAAATACCGATAAAGCAAGGATAAATGCCTTGTCGCAAGCAATAAAAGAATCTGCTTTGCAAGATTTGGATCGAGTTCCTATTTCTTTCAAACTTTTGCAAGAAGCAAAAACGCAATGTGCTGTGTTTCAGAAGTGTGTGCAAGAGTATAATCAAACGTTTGAAAGGCAGGTCGCTGAGAATAAGAAATATCAGCAAATTATAAAAAACGTACGTTTGTATATTTCTCACTTCATTCAAGTGCTAAATTTTGCTGTTTTGCGTGGCGAAATAAAAAAAGAGAAAAAAGAGTTTTACAAACTTAATCCTGATGATTTTACTGTCCCCGATTTGAGTACAGAAACTGCGCTACTAGAGTGGGGTAAAAATATTATCAACGGAGAAAACGAGCGAACAAGAATGGGAGGAGTTCCTATTTATAACCCTACAATTGCAAAGGTTCGGGTGCATTATGACCTTTTTAAGGATTATAAAAATAGTCAGAAAACCTATCAACATAGTACTGCTCGCAATCAAGATAATGTCGCACAAATGCGCTCAAAAGTTGATGCTATTATTTTGGATATTTGGAATCAGGTAGAAAAGTATTTCGAAAATTGCCCTATTGAGACAAAAATGCAGCAGTGTAAAAAATATGGCATTATTTATTATTACCGCAAAGGAGAATTATTAAACAAGAAAAATGAAAGAGAATCAGCCGAGCAGGGCTCGCTTTGGCAGTAAGTTTGGTGTTGTAATGGCTGCCGTCGGTTCGGCTGTCGGTTTGGGAAATATCTGGCGTTTCCCCTACGAACTTGGAATGAACGGGGGATTTGCTTTTCTTTTGGTGTACTTGTTGTGTGTGCTTGCTTTGGGTATCCCTGTAATGTTGGCAGAGTTGGTTATTGGCCGACGTTCTCGTTCAAATGTTTTTGGTTCGTTTAAGGTTTTGTCCCCTAATGGTAAGTGGCATTATTTGGGTGTTGTTTATGTTGTAGCTGCATTTATTATTTCGAGCTTTTATTTTGTTGTTGCTGGTTGGAGTTTGGAATATGTCTATCAGGCTGTTACTGACCAGTTTTCAAATCGTTCGCCATTGGAACTTTCTCAAGCTTTTACTGATTTTTCCACAGATGCTCTTCGTCCTATTTTTTGGACAATAGTTTTTGTTTTCCTTGCAGCAGGTGTTATTTTGGCAGGTGTGCGAAAGGGTATTGAAAACATCTCCAAGGTTTTAATGCCAATGTTGTTTGTTATTATTGTGGTGCTTTGTGTTCGTTCTGTAACGTTGCCCAATGCAACAGAAGGTTTAAAATTTTTGTTCTACCCCGATTTTTCTAAAATCAATTCGTCGGTGGTGTTGAGTGCTTTGGGACAAGCGTTTTTCTCGCTGAGTATCGGGATGGGTTGTTTGATAACTTATGGCTCTTACATCGATAAAGAAAATAATTTATTGGGAACTTCGGTAGAAGTTTCGGTGTTGGATACATTGGTTTCTGTGTTGGCTTCGGTGGCTATTTTTCCAGCTGTTTTTTCTTTAGGTATCAATCCTGCTAAGGGACCTGAATTGGTGTTTATTACTTTGCCAAACGTTTTTATGCAGATTCCGGGTGGTTACGTTTGGTCTGTTTTGTTTTTCTTGCTATTAGCTTTGGCGGCGCTTACTTCCATTATTTCGTTGCTTGAGGTGATAACGGCTTATGTGTCGGAGGAGTTTAAGATAAAACGTCGGACGGCGGTTTTTATGGCTTCGGCTTTGTTGATGTTTTCGGCTACGCTTTGCTCTTTGTCGTTGGGTGAGGGTAGTGTTTTGCAGCTTTTCGGGATGCCAATATTTACGCTTTTCGACTATGTTTCGGCTAAAATTTTTATGCCACTTGGTGGTTTGTTTATTGCCGTCTTTTTGGGCTGGTTCTGTAGTCGGAAAATGGTTTTCGACGAACTTACCAATGGTGGAAGCTTAAAAACAAAAGCCTACGATTTGTTCTACTTCTTGCTGCGTTATTTTGTGCCAATTGCAATTCTAATGGTTTTTATCAATGAGTTAAGTTGAAAGGAAAATGAAACCCAAACCAGAGGACAGTTTAGAGGTACTTAATTTGTTGAAAAAGGAGTGGAGTTTGCTAGGTTTCCTGACTTTGGAACAAACTCAATATTTGCAAAAGAATATTTCCGTTCTCTATTTTCAGAAAAATCAGATTATTTACGAGGAAGGCGATTTGCCTACTCAGTTGATGTGCTTGGTTCGGGGTAAGGTGCATGTTTTCCGGAGAACGTGTACGGGCAAACATCAAATCGTGCGCATGATAAAACCCATTGAGATGTTTGCCTATCGTGCGTTTTTTGCCGAAGAAAAATACCTTACAAGTGCCTTGGCGAGTAGCGATGCTGTGGTTTGTACCATTCCAAGGCAGGTTATTCTTGATTTGGTGTTGCAGAACAACTGTTTGGCAATGTATTTTATAAAACTTTTGGCTGTGGATTTGGGGCAGTCGGACGTTCGGTCGGTCAATCTTACTCAGAAACATTTGAGAGGACGCTTGGCCGAAGCATTGATTTCGCTGAAAGACCATTATGGTTACGAAAAAGACACATCGACGCTGAACATTGCGCTCACTCGCAAGGATTTGGCGAATTTTTCGAATATGACAACGGCTAACGCCATTCGTAGTCTTTCTCAGTTTTCGGAAGAGAAAATCATCTCCATTTATAAGCGTAAGATTACTATTTTGGACGAAAAAATGTTGCTCAAAATTTCTCAAATGGGCTGACGTTTTTTTGTAATTTTGCTCTTCGTTTTTTTTCTTTTATGCTGTTTCAGTTTGTTGCAAATAAAATGGTTGAGTTTTGCTCCTTTGTGCCAACAAAGGAACAGCACGAGTTGATTACGCTTTTGGCAAAGTTTGTTCACTCGCGCACCAGCAACGAAGCTTTTTTGCTCAAAGGTTACGCAGGTACGGGGAAAACCTCCATTGTTAGTGCACTGGTAAAAACGTTGTCGTTTTTTGAGCAAAAAGTGGTTCTTCTTGCTCCAACAGGACGTGCTGCAAAGGTTTTTGCCTCCTATGCCGAAAAACCTGCCTATTCCATTCATAAGAAAATTTACAGGCAGAAGTCGTCTGTCGATTCGATTTTTCAGTTGGATAGGAATACGCACCACAACACGCTTTTTATAGTGGACGAGGCCTCGATGATTGCAACTGCGGTTGGCGAAGGACAGCTTTTTGGTAGCGGCAATCTGCTCGACGATTTGATTCAGTACGTCTATTCCAACCAGTCCAACAATTTGCTTCTGCTTGGCGATACGGCGCAGTTGCAACCTTTTGTGCAAACTGATTGTCCGGCGATGGATGTGAAGCGACTCGAGACCTATGGTTTGGAAGTGGGTGAGTTTGAACTGACGCAGGTTGTGCGCCAGTCCGAAGAGAGCGGAATACTCTCCAATGCTACCTATTTGAGGCAGAAGATAGGCGAACAGGATGTTTCTCTGATGCCACGCTTTAATGTTGCTTTTCCCGATGTTAAACGAATTTCGGGTGCGGAGTTGATTGAAGCGTTGAGCTCTTCGTACGACAAGGTGGGAGTGGAAAATACCTTGGTGGTGACGCGCTCAAACAAACGGGCCAATTTGTATAACAAAGGCATTCGGTCGCAGGTTTTGCAGCGAGAGGAAGAACTTGGCAGTGGCGACTGGCTGATGGTGACCAAAAACAACTATTTTTGGAACAAAGCGTATAAAAACATCTCCTTTATTGCCAATGGCGATGTGTTTCGCGTTGTGCGCATAGGGCGGTATCAGAATCTGTATGGTTTCAGATTTGTGAACGTGGTGGCAGAGTTCGACGATGGCGTGGAAATGGAAGTGAAACTCTTGATTGACTCCTTTTACACCGAAACCTCCAAAGATGTGGAAGAGCTGAATAAAACGCTACGTGAGCGCATTTTGGAGGATTATGCCGATGTGAAAAGTAAAAAAGAGCGATACAAAAAGTTGCTCGAAAATGAGTTTTTCAATGCCTTGCAGGTGAAGTTTGCCTATGCCGTTACTTGCCACAAAGCGCAGGGCGGACAGTGGGACAATGTGTTCGTTGACCAAGGTTTTGTTTCTGATCAGATGGTGAATACGGACTACTACCGCTGGCTTTATACGGCTTTTACCAGAGCAAAGCAGCAACTTTTTCTTGTGAATTTTTCGGAGAAATATTTTTAATGCTATCTTTGTATTGACGACTATAACGGCACAGGCGTAAAAGGACGAATTGTAACGAGCAACATCAACGGCAACTTCATCTTCCTCCCTGCGGCGGGCTACGGCTTCTATTGGTCAGTTCGCTCCTCACGGTCAGCCCGGTCGGCGCGTGGATCGTGTACTTCGGCTCGGACGACGAGAGCAGGATCAGCAGCTACCGCTGCTACGGTCACTCCGTTCTCCCGGTAATAGAATAAACAGACAATAATGGTTAAAATAAGAGGGACTTATCTTTAAGCACAACCCGCGGGTTGTGCTTTTTTTATTATTCTCTTTCTCTGTATATCAAAAAACTGCGTTTTCCGATTTTTGCTGTTTTTTTTGAAAATAAAAAGAAGTTCTCTTTCTTTTCTTAAAAAATTCCCCACTTTACTTTCTGTTTTTGAAAATTATTTAATAATCGTCTGAAAATAAAAAGAATAGTATGTTTTCTTTTGTTGTTAATAACTTGTTTATAATTGTTAAAAGTGGCTGTTTGGCTGTTGATAACTTTTTATGTGGGGAAGAGTGGGGAAAATGGAATAATCCGTATTTTTACAAAAAAATTATTCGAATAAAAATATGGCAACATTCATTGGAAATATCGAGGCAAAACTGGACGCAAAAGGGCGTGTTTTTGTGCCTGCATCGTATCGTAAGTTGCTTGTTTGCAGAGAAAAAGAGCAACTTGTGGTGCGCAAAGACCCTGATATGAATTGTTTGATTCTCTATCCCGAAAATGTTTGGAACA
>JAGCAG010000059.1 GCA_017652785.1 Paludibacteraceae bacterium
ATACTTGATGAAAGGAGAAAATCAAGGAGATGTTATCTTGAAAGATGGTGATGTTGTTTTGGTTGGTACATACGAGATGTTGGTAAATGTGAGTGGTTTGGTAAAACGTCCTATGCAATATGAAATGAAGCGAACAGAGAAGTTGGAAGATTTGCTTTACTATGCAGGAGGTTTTGCTGAAAAAGCTTATAGCCAAAATGTTCAGTTGAGTCGTGTGGGAGAAAACGTACATCAATTTTATACTGTTGAAAAAAGTGAATTTTCATCTTTTGATTTGAAAAATGGAGATGTCATAGCAGTTTCTGCCGTGTTGGACGAATATGAAAATAAAGTAGAAATTCGTGGTGCGGTTTATAGAGAAGGAGATTATTCTATCGATGAAAAAATAAAAACTGTAAAAGACCTATTGCGTGCAGCAGGAGGGTTGAAAGGAGATGCGTATCGGGAGCGTGCAATTCTTTATCGTCAGGCGGAGGATTTGACACGAGAGTCGGAATCTTTTCATATTGGTGATTTGTTAAATGGAGTAGTTGCTGATATTCCGTTGCGTAAGAATGACGTTTTATTTGTTCCGTCAATACTTTCAACAAAGGAGTCTCAATTTATTACAATTCGTGGTGAGGTGAAAAATCCAGGGCAATATGAGTTTTTCAAAAATATGAATGTAGGCGATGTAATTCTTCAGGCAGGAGATTTGCTAGAATCGGCTTCTCGCGCAAAAATAGATATCTATCGTAGAGGTTATGTCGACAAGAAAATTGAAACTTTCTCTCTTTCGCTAGATGAGGATATTGAGAAAACAAATTCTTTTGTGTTGGAACCATACGATGAAATTTTTATTTATAAAGATTTTGGGTATCAAAAGCAAGAAAACGTGGCTATAATAGGAGAGGTTAACTATCCTGGAGTTTTTGCTAAGTTGAATAAGGGAGAAACTGTTTCTTCTCTTATTGAAAGAGCTGGAGGCTTCACCGAGGATGCTTATATAGAAGGCTGTCGTTTGGTTAGAAGAATGAATGAAGAAGAGCGTTTGCGTACGCAACGTACTTATGAAAAAATAAAAAGAGACGAGAGTTTGACTAACGATTCTTTGATGTCAAATGAGTTCAATCTTTCTGAAGACTATGTTATTGGGCTGAATTTTAGAGAAATTATGGAAAATAAAGGTGGCAAAGATGATATTATTCTTCGAGAAGGCGATAAACTATATGTCCCTCAGTACAATGGTGTTGTTAAAATATCTGGAGCAGTAGCAAATCCTACTGTTGTTCCTTATCAGAAGTCAGGTATTTTGAATTATATAGACCACGCAGGAGGATATGAAAAACGTGCAGCAAAGTGCAAAAAATATGTTGTTTATATGAATGGAGAAACAATGAAATTGAGATTTGCACGTCAAATAAAACCTGGATGCGAGGTTGTTATTCCTTTCAAAAAGGATAAACGAAACTTGGCTCCAGGAGAAGTGGTGGGAATAACAACGTCTGTTGTATCTCTATCTTCAGTTATTACAACTCTTGTGGTTACATTGGCAAAGTAAAAAGGATATGGAACGTATGAATGATGCAGAAGATTTGAATCTTCAACAAATACTTTCAAACCTGAAACTCAAACGATATTTTATTCTAAAGGTAGTTTGTATAGCTTTAGTTGTTGGAGTTGTGGCAGCTCTTTTTGTGCGGAAACAATATTCGGCAAGTTGTTTGGTTTTTCCTCAGGTTTCAGATGGTGTAGAAATTGGCGGAACTCTTGGAGGATTGGCTGCAATGGCAGGAGTTGATCTTGCTTCTAGTGGAAATGGTTCTATTCCTATTGAGTTGTATCAAAATATTTTTAACAATGTAAATTTTAGAAAAGAATTGTTGGAAACAAAAGTTACGTTGAGCAAGTTCCCAACAAACGTAACTTTGCGAGAATATTGCCTTTCTCCTGCTTATAAACGTTTTTTGTGGTATCATAAGTTAAAAGCTAATACAATAGGATTGATTAGTACGATGCAACGAAAAAAACGTTTGGAAGAACGCAAAGCAATGATGGAAAAAGCAAATCAGGGTGAGAAAGCCTTGACCTATATAGGGATGACTGAGGCAGAATATGCAGCAGTGTATGCTCTTGGAAATATAGTTTCAATTGCTCCAATTCTTGAAACTTATAGCGTGAACATAAGTGCAAAAATGCCAGAACCTGTTGCTGCAGCCCAAGTAGCTTCGGCAGTAGAACAACTTTTGCAGAAATATATCATTGAATTCAAAACTCAAAAGGCAAAAGAAAATTTTGAGTTTATTCAAGAACGTTTTATTGAAGCCGAGGCTAACTATCAGGATAAAAGAGAACGTCTTGCTCGTTTTCAGGATGCTAATAAGTCGTTCAATTCGGCAGTTGCTCAAGTGCGGAAAACAAAACTTGAGGAGGAATCAACAGCCGCTTTTGAAGTGTATTTGAGTTTAACGCAGCAACTAGAACAAGCGCGCATCGCTGTGAAGGAAAAAACGCCTGTTTTTATGATTTTAGAACCTGTTGCTATTCCTATGGAGCCAGTAGGAATGGGGCGATCAATGATTGTTCTTATTTTTATTTTTTTGGGATTTACTTTTTCTTTACTTCTCGTTGTTTTCAAACAATCGATATTGGAAATTTTCCCTAACGAAAAATTGATAGGATGGTACGAAAAAGAAGATCGTTTTTTCTTTAGCAGAAAAAAAAATAAACAAAAGGAAACTGAATATTAATACAAAGAAGATGAAATACTATAGCACAAATAAAAAAGTAGAAAATGTTTCGCTACAAGAGGCGGTAGTGAAGGGACTAGCAGAAGACAAAGGTTTGTTTATGCAAGAGCAAATTCCTCAGTTGGATAAGCAGTTTTTTGAACATATTGATGAGTTCTCTTTTCAAGAAATTGCTTTTGAAGTGGCAAAAGCGTTGTTTGGCGACGATGTAGAAACTGAGTCTCTGAAGCAGATTGTTTTCGAGACATTGAATTTTGACGTCCCTTTAGTCGCTGTAGAAAATAATATCTATAGTTTGGAACTTTTCCATGGCCCAACTTTGGCATTTAAAGATGTAGGAGCTCGTTTTATGTCTCGATTGTTGGGATATTTTATAAAAAAACAAGGTTTGAAAGATGTCAATGTGTTGGTGGCCACTTCTGGTGATACAGGAAGTGCTGTTGCTAACGGATTTTTGGGCGTTGAAGGAATAAAAGTTTTTGTTTTGTATCCTAAAGATAAGGTTTCAAAAATTCAGGAATGTCAGTTTACAACGTTGGGAAAAAACATTACCGCACTTGAAATTGATGGAACTTTTGACGATTGTCAGCGACTTGTAAAAACAGCATTTTTAGATGCAGATTTGAATAAAAAGTTGCAACTAACATCGGCAAATTCCATTAATGTTGCTCGCTTTTTACCACAGTCTTTCTACTATTTTTATGCCTATGCTCAACTCAAAAAAATGGGCAAAGACCTTGATGATATTGTAATTTGTGTGCCTAGTGGAAATTTTGGAAATATCACAGCTGGTTTGATTGCTAAAAAAATGGGACTGCCAGTAAAACGTTTCATAGCAGCAAACAACAAAAACGATATTTTCTTGCACTACCTGCAAACTGGAGTCTATTCGCCTCGTGCTTCGGTGGCAACTATTGCCAATGCAATGGATGTAGGTGATCCAAGTAATTTTGCACGTGTGTTGGACTTATACGGACATTCTCATGCTGCTATTACGGCAGAAATTGAGGGTTGCAGTTATGTTGATGAAGAAATTTCCGATTGGGTAAAAAAATGTTTCTCATCGAATGGTTATTTGCTTGATCCTCATGGTGCTTGTGGTTTTGGTGCACTGAAAGATTTGCTGAAGGAAAATGAAATTGGTATTTTCCTCGAAACAGCTCATCCTGCTAAGTTTAAGGACACGATTGATCGGATTTTGGATGCTGATATAGAAATTCCAGAAAAATTACAGGCATTTATGAAAGGAGAAAAACTATCAATTCCTTTGAGTGCAGAATTTTCTGATTTCAAACAATTTTTAATGTCAATTTGAAGCAAATGAAAGAAACCAAGGTGTTAAAAACGTATGACAATTTGGCCTTGGCAAATTTGGAAAGAGATTTGTTGTTGCAAAATGGGGTTGAATGTTTTTTGAGCGACGAAAACATTGTTCAACTCTATCCGATGTTTTCTTCTCCTTTTGGAGGAATAAGGTTGCATATTTTTGAAAAAGATACCGATTTGGCAGAAAAGATATTCAATGACTATTATGAAAGTGTTGATAAATAAGTTGTTACAAATTATTTTTCTTATTTTATTTTTAACTTCTTGTGGAAATAAAGAAGAAAAAAAAGCCAAGGAAATTCTCTCTCAAGCGAAGCAGAAGTTTGAGTTGATGGAGTACAACTCCACTAAAATTTTATTAGACTCTATTCATCAAACATTTCCTCGTATTATAAGTATCCGTCGACAAGCTGATACTTTGTTGTGGCAAATACAGAAATACGAATTTTCAAGAAATTTGCTTTATGTTGACACTATGATTGTTGATAAAGAAGAGGAACTGAAGTCTATGGTTAAGGAGTTTGACTTTCAAAAAGATTCGGCTTACCAAGATTTTGGGAATTATGTTCATAAAACTATGACAATAAGTCGCAATGCAGAGCGTTGTTTCCTTCAACCTTATGCCAACGAGAAGGGGGAGTTTTTTGTTTTAAGTCAGTTTTTTGGGAATTTTTCTGTGACGCAGAAAAAAATACAAGTTTTAGCAAACGATCTTTTTGTAGAGTCCAACGAGGGTGTTTTTAATGCATTTTACAATGAAAATGATGTTTGCGAATCACTTATTTTAGATGAAGAGGCATTGAATGATTTGCATAATTTCATTGTGGATAATGCCCAGGGTCGTATTAAGGTGCGTTTGTTGGGTAATCGTAGTTATATCTATTATTTGGAAAATTTGGATAAAGATGCATTTGTTAAAACTCAGAGTTTATCTGTTGTTTTAGCTGACCTTTATCGACTGCGAAAAGAGAAAGAAACTGCAACTCTGAAATTGGAGAAACTGAATAAGAAACTTCAATAAAAATCTTTTTATGCAAAGCAAAACGAATAAGAAACTTAATTTGGAGTGGGCGCAGAAAGTTTTGTTTCTGCTTTTTGTTTTTTGTGTTTTTTCGTTTGTTTTTTCATCTTGTAGTGTCAATCGTCGCTTAAAAAAAGCAGATAAAAAGTATGAAATAGGAGAGTATTTTGCAGCAAGTGATTTGTATAAAAATGTGCAAAATGCAGTTTCTAAAAAAGATAAAAAGAAAAAAGCAGTTGTCGCTTTCAAACTGGGAGAGTGCTACCGCTTGACGAACAACGATGCGAAAGCATTGAGGGCTTATTCTAATGTGGTGAAGTGGAATTCGGAGAACGACACGGCTTATCTTCGTTGTGCAGAAATGCAACAAGCACTTGGACGTTATTCCGATGCTTCAAAAAATTATGCTCGTTTTTTGAAAAAATATCCCGAAAGTCGTTTGGCTTTGTCAGGGAAGTTGGCTTGTGATTCCGCTTTGCAATGGAAAAAAAATCCGACAAGATATGTTGTTAAGTTCGCATCGGAGTTTAATTCAAAAAGAAATTCTGATTTCTCTCCGTCGTTTATGGGAAGCGGAGAATCGCTGGTGTTTACTTCGAATAGAGATAGTAAGTTGAGTAAAAAAAATAGTGCAATTACGGGGCAACCAAACAATAATATCTATTTCATCAAAAAAAATGCAGAAGGGAAATGGGTAGATTTAGAGTTGATGGAGGAAGAATTCAACACGATGGAGGATGAAGGCACTCCTTTTTGTTCTCTTGATGGGAAAATGTTCTTTTTTACTCGTTGCCGTTATGTAAAAGGATGTAATTTGGGTGCAGAGATTTATCTCTCAAAACGTTCTGGTGGACAATGGTCTGAACCCAAAAAACTTGAAATTTTCAAAGATAGTAGCATTACGGTTGCTCATCCTGCGCTTTCGACCGATGGAAAGTATCTCTACTTTGTTTCTGATGCTGAAAATGGGGTAGGAGGTAAAGATTTGTGGCGTTGCGAGGTTAAAGGCGATGTGTTTGGTACGGCTGAAAATCTTGGAAGTCAGATAAATACAGAGGGAGATGAAATGTTCCCTTCTTTTGATAGTAAGGGGAATTTTTATTTTTCTTCCGATGGTCACGTTGGTTTAGGTGGTTTGGATATTTTCAAGGCAATTTGCGATACCTCAGGAAATTGGGTGGTTGAAAATATGAAAACTCCCATAAATTCTTCGGCCGACGATTTTGGAATTACGTTTGAAAGAGGTCAAATTGAAAGAGGTTTTTTTTCATCGAATCGTAATCAAAAGAAAGGAATTGACAAAATATGGAGTTTTGAGTTACCCGAAGTTGTTTTTTCTGTAGAGGGGAAAATAACAGATCAGAACAACGAATCTATTTCTGACGCAGTGGTAAAGATTGTTGGTAACAAAGGAACAAATGTAAAATTGAAGGTAAAAAAAGATGGAACTTATCGTATCAATCTGAAAAAAGACGAAGATTACGTGATGTTGGCTTCGGGGCGTGGCTTTTTGAATATGTCGCACCAGTTTACAACGGTTCAATTAAAAAACAGTAAAGTCTTTCAGCAAGATTTCCAGTTAGTTTCGTTGAGGAAACCAGTACAAATGGATAATATTTTCTATGAGTTTGGTAAGTGGGATTTGACCGAGGAGTCGAAAAAATCGTTGGGAGGATTGGTGAAGCTGCTCAACGACAATCCTAATATCACAATCGAAATTTCGGCTCATACGGATAGTCGTGGTTCAGAGGAATTTAACTTAGAACTCTCGCAAAAAAGAGCTCAATCCGTTGTTGATTTCTTGATTCAGTCCAACATCGAAAAAGAGCGACTTACACCGAAAGGTTACGGAAAATCAACACCTGTTGTTGTGTCGAAGCAGTTGGCGCAGAAGTACAACTTTTTACGAGAAAACGACGTGCTTGACGAAACGTTTTATAAGCATTTGACGGAGCAACAAAAAGAAATTGTAGACCAAATAAATCGTCGTACCGAGTTCAAAGTGCTGACAACAACGTACAACTTATTTTAGAAAAGAATGATGAATTGGTTGAGGAAAAACTACTCTTTTGTTGTTGTTTGTACAATTTTTTTGCTTGTCAAGTTTTTTTTACTTGACACCTATTTTTTTTGGGATTCGCTTGTTATTCTCTCGCGTCCAGCAACTTATCTTTACGAAAATGGTCTGACGGCTTTGCCTTTCCCTCAAGAACTTGGTGTTGCACCAACTTTTCTGCATTTCTACACAGCCTTGGTGTGGACCCTTTTCGGGAGGACGTCACTTGTTACTCATTTGAGTTTTCTACCGTTTATTTTGTTATTACTTTTTCAGATTTATAAGTTGTGCAAACGCTTTGTTGGAAAAGATTTTTTGCTAATGACCTTTTTATTTGTGGTTTCGGATCCTACTTTCGTTGCTCAAACTTTAGGACTTTATGCAGATTTGTTTTTGATGGCTTTTGCCATTTGTTCTATTAATAACATTTTGGAGAACAATAGATTACGACTTATTGTTTCTCTGTTTTTGTTGGCAGCGGTAGGGGAGAGAGGAATGTTGATGGCTATTGCTTTGACTATACTTTATTTTTTCATAGAATTCCGAAAGGAACATAACTTTTTGTTTTCGTTGAGAAGTACTTTCTATGTGTTTTTACCTACGTTTTTTTGTTTGATTTCCTTTGTCGCTTACCAAAAAATAACGACAGGATATTTACTTCTTGACAATTCCGAAAACTCCGATTGGGGCATGCATTGGCGTTTGGTCGATTTTCGGCAATTTATGAAAAATTGTTTGGCACTTGGGTTTCGATTTATTGAATATGGTCGGTTGTTTTTGTGGATTACGTTTGTTTATCTATTGATAAAAGTGCGTAAAAAAGCCATGGAACCATTTTTGTTTTCGGCTTATTGCATCATTTTCGTTGTGCTTTTAGTGGCAACGTTGCCTTGGTACAACCCTTTTGGAATGAGGTATTTTTTGTTGCTTTACTTGCTTTTTGCGCTTAATTTAGCACGATCTATCTCTATTTCTTTATCAAAGAAAAAGGCAAAAACTTTGCTTTTTGCTCTTGTTTTGCTTCTTTCTTGTAGCCATTTTTATGTTTATCCAGAACGATTGTCGCAGTCGTGGGACTCTTCTTTGGCGCATTTACCTTATTTTGATTTACGCCGACAAACCATTGATTTCTTAAAAGAAAATAATGTTCCTTTTTCAGAGGTTGGAGTCTCTTTTCCACTTACCGAAAAACACAAACTCACAGACTTTTCGGATGAAAATGGCGAGTTCTCTAACTATGATTTTAAGCAAAACCGATGGATTATTTACACCAATATAGGAAATCTTGATACTCCAACAATTGACCTTATTCGTCGTCAGACACTTGTAAAGCGTTTCGAGAAGTGTGGCGTCTTTTTTGAACTCTACCGAGTGGAGCAACCAAAGAAAGAGTGAAATAACGCCACAAAAAACACACTTTTAAAAGGCATTCAATTGCCGCTTAAGCAGTAGTTGAATGTCTTTTTTTCCGTTTATAAAACTTCTCAATACTATAATTTTGTTTCTGCTATTGCCTTTTTTTTGGTAGAACACACTGTTTTCCTTTTGTACAAATAACTTCAAATAGTGCGTTTTTGGGGTAAGAAAAACAGTTAATGCTGCACCGATACTTCCTATACATAATTCAAATGTACACAGAGACC
>JAGCAG010000060.1 GCA_017652785.1 Paludibacteraceae bacterium
AGTGGTGGGCGGTCGCTATGATTTGAATCAAAATTATAACGCACATATCGAAACGCTTTCACCAATTCGTTTGGCTTTGCGTATTACAGGAAATGCCTCAAATCTTGATGATATGAACTTCGATTTGGTAAAAACCAAATACGGAGATATGTATAAACCAGAAAAACGCAATGCTTTGCAAGAACGCACTTTGGCACTGAAGAAATTGATTTCCGATGCGTTGAAAGCTAGTGTGAAGGATACTTCGGAGAATGAATGATGAAATTTTATTTGCATAAAAACGTTGAAAACGGAAAGATTGTTTGTTTGAATTATAACGAACAATCTTTTTGTATGAAAAAAGAATCGGATACAGAATGGTCTTTTTCGGTGGAAGAAAAGATAGATTCTTATTATTACTATTCTGTTAAAAGCGAAAATGGCGATTTGCTTGAGATGAGTTTATTAAAACGTTTGATTCCAACGATTAAATCGGATAAAAACGTTGAAATTTATGATGACTTTTTAGTGGGAGCAGATTCGGTTTTTCAAACAATTCCGTTTATGGACGTTTATTTCCCTCATAAAATCCAAAAGTTATCGGTAGGAAATTTGGTGTGGGTATTACAGGTTTTTGCTCCAAATGTCGCTAAAAATCAGCAACTCGCTATGGTTGGAAGGGGCTCTCTTTTGGGCGATTGGACTTTAAAAAATAACCTTATTGGCAAATATATTGGCAAGGGTTGGTGGGCAATCGTTTTGGATAGCGAGTTTTTTGGTCGAGAACTGGAGTATAAGTTTGTTTTCGTGGATAAAAAAACGAAAATAATAGCAAAGTGGGAAGATGGCGAAAATCGCATAAATGTTTTTTCCTCCGATGAAAAGACGCATATCTTGAATTTGCGTTTTCGACAGAATTATGATTTTCATGCAGTTGGAACGGCAGTTCCCGTTTTTTCGTTGCGTGGAGAAAAAGGTTGGGGAGTAGGAGAGTTTTTGGATATAAAAAATTTGGTCGATTGGGCTTCGAAACGTGAAATGAAAGCAATTCAGCTATTGCCGATAAACGACACCACTCGAACTAAAACCGATTCGGATTCTTATCCTTATAGTGCGAATTCAATTTATGCTCTGAATCCTCTTTATTTGAACTGTCCAAAAGTTGGAATTTTGAACGATAAAAGCGCTCAAAAACAATTTATAAAAAGGGCAGAGAAATTGAATAAAAAAAGTTTTGTAGACTATGGAAATGTCTTGAATTTGAAACTTGATTATTTAAAACTGTTGTATAAACAAGAGTATAAAAATCTTTCTGCTAACGAGTCGTTTACTAAATTTTCTTCCGAAAATGAGAATTGGTTGTTGCCTTATGCTATTTTTTCTTGTTTGCGTGATAAATACGGAACTTCCAATTTTTTAGATTGGGGGAAATATTCGACTTATGCTCCCGATGAAATCAATAGATTTTATCTTGAAAATAAATTTGAAGTTGAATTTTACTTTTTTATTCAGTTCCATTTATCAGAGCAGTTGCGTGAAGCATGTAACTATGCTCATACAAAAGGGATAATGATTAAAGGAGATTTGCCCATAGGTATTAGTTCCGACAGTGTTGATGCTTGGATTTCGCCACAATTATTTAATTTGAAACAACAAGCAGGTGCTCCTCCTGACGATTTCTCTAAAAAAGGTCAAAATTGGGGTTTCCCAACATATTGCTGGGAAGAGATGCAAAAGGATGGTTTCCTTTGGTGGAAAAATCGTTTTCAAAATATGCAAACCTATTTTGATGCGTTTAGGATTGACCATATTCTTGGATTTTTTCGTATTTGGGAGATTGAAAGAAGTGCACTCTGGGGCGTTTTAGGAACGTTCAATGCTGCTTTGCCAATGTCGGTTTCCGAAATTGAGCACTTTGGGCTTTTGTTTGATGAGAACAGGTTTACGAAGCCTTTTTTATCCGAAGAATTGTTGGATAAATATTTTTCACTTGAAGAAAAAGATTTTGTAAAAGATACCTTTTTGTATCAGCAAACGGCCAATGATTTTGCGTTCAAACCAGATTTTGATACTCAACAAAAAGCTGTTCAGTTTTTTGAAAAAAATACGGTAAAATCAGTTGATTTCCAGCAAAAGATATTACAACTTTATACCGAAGTCCTTTTTGTAGAAGATCACTACAAAAAAGGATTTTACCATCCTCGAATCAATGCTTTTGAAACGGAATTTTTTTCACAACTTTCCTCGGAAGAAAAAGATGCGTTCTTAAAACTTCATTACTATTTCTATTATGAGCGGCATAATGATTTTTGGCGTAAAAAAGCGTTGGAAAAACTACCTGTTTTGTTGCAAAATATTGGAATGCTTGTTTGTGGAGAAGATTTAGGAATGATACCTCAGTGTGTTCCCGATGTAATGAGTTTGCTCAATATTTTGACACTTGAGGTGCAACGAATGCCAAAAAAATGTGGAGAAGAATTTGTTAATCCGCAACAAACCCCTTATTTATCTGTTTGTACTACAGGCACTCACGACACTTCGACACTTCGTGCTTGGTGGGAAGAAAATACAGAAGCAACAGAACGTTATTGCCGTTATGTGTTGCATCTCAATGGCAAAGTTCCAGAGAAATGTACCGTAGAAATGGCGAAAAAAGTTATTGATCAGCAATTGAACTCAAATAGCATGTTTACAATTCTTCCTGTGCAAGATTTTTTAGCAACAGACAAAAAATATCCAAAAACTTCGCCAAAAGAGGAGCGCATAAATAATCCTGCAAATCCGCATCATTTTTGGTGTTATCGTTTGCCAAAAGAGTTGAAATAAGCATTCTTTCGTTTTTTCTACAAGAATCTGATATTGAAAGGGTTTTGGATTATTAGCAAGACTATTTAGCTAGGTTTAATAGTTGTTTTTCTACAGAAAAAGTTGTATTATTGCGGTTAATTTGGTTAAAAAATAAACTGCAGTGAGTACCGCTATTGAATTCAATAATATTTCCAAACAATATCGTTTAGGGTTGGTTAGTACACGAACGTTGCGTCACGATATTAATCGTTGGTGGCAGATGAATATTTTGCGAAAGGAGGATCCTTATCTGAAAATAGGAGAAGTCAACGATCGTTCTTCCAAAGGAGATAGTGAATACGTTTGGGCATTGCGTGATATTGACTTTAAAGTTGAACAAGGCGATGTTGTCGGTATTATCGGGAAAAATGGTGCAGGAAAAAGTACTCTTCTCAAATTACTCAGTAAAGTAACAGCTCCTACAACTGGAACAATCCGCGCTCGTGGACGCATTGCCTCTCTTCTTGAAGTTGGCACGGGTTTTCATCCCGAAATGACTGGTCGTGAAAATATTTATATGAACGGTGCTATTTTAGGAATGACTAAACAAGAAATTCGGTCAAAACTTGAAGAAATTGTTGATTTTTCAGGTTGTGAGCGTTATATTGATACACCGGTGAAACGTTATTCAAGCGGCATGATGGTACGCTTGGGCTTCGCTGTTGCTGCGCACCTCGACCCCGAGATCTTGGTGGTGGACGAAGTCCTCGCCGTCGGCGACGCCGAGTTCCAAAAAAAAGCCATCGGCAAGATGCAAGACGTCAGCAAAGGCGAAGGTAGAACCGTGCTGTTCGTGAGTCATAATATGGCAAGTGTACAACGCTTATGCAAGACGGGTTTGTTGTTGGAGAATGGTACTGTGAAATTTAGAGGCACCATTTCTGATACGATTGCTACTTATCTTACTGATGAGGTCATCCAATCGGAGTATATCAATCCAAATCCTAATCTGAATGATAAATTGAATCTTCTGTGGGCAAAAGTTTCCCCTGCAACTAGGTCGTTAGTTTATCCAACAACGGCGATGGATGTGAAATTTAGAATACGAGTAAATACGCATATCGAACACTTGGTAG
>JAGCAG010000061.1 GCA_017652785.1 Paludibacteraceae bacterium
GATCTTGATCATATTTATTTGCGTGCTTATTTTACTTCAGACCAACTTGCCAATATCAATTTGGGCGATGAGGTAAAGGTTGTAGCCGATTTTGGCGGAGATAAACGTTATGATTATGAGGGTCGCATTGCGTGGATTTCGTCGGAGAGTGAGTTTACTCCAAAAACAATTCAAACGAAAGATTCTCGAGCTAATTTGGTTTATGCTGTAAAGATTGCCGTAAAGAATGATGGTCGATTGAAGATTGGTTTGGCAGGCGAAGTTATTTTGTGATATGAATGCTATTGAAGTACATAACCTATCAAAAAGTTACGGAAAGGTACAAGCTCTTGACAATGTGTCGTTTTCGGTTGAGCGAGGAGAACTATTTGGTCTTATCGGTCCGGATGGTGCAGGAAAAACCACGTTGTTTCGATTGCTGACAACGCTTATTTCTCCTGATTCGGGTCGTGCGGAAGTTGATGGTTTTGATATTGTGAAAAATTATCACGAGATTCGTTCGTGTGTAGGTTATATGCCAGGTCGTTTTTCGCTTTATCCAGATTTGTCGGTCGAAGAAAATCTGAATTTTTTTGCTGCTTTATTTGGTGTTACGGTTGAGGATTCTTACGAACTTATCGCTCCAATTTATAAGCAGATAGAACCTTTTCGTACACGTCGAGCAGGAAAATTGTCGGGAGGTATGAAGCAGAAACTTGCACTTTCGTGTGCTTTGATTCATCGTCCAAAAGTATTGTTTCTCGATGAACCGACGACGGGTGTCGATGCTGTGTCTCGCAGTGAATTTTGGGATATGCTTTCAACGTTGAAAGAGCATGGTTTAACTATTCTTGTATCAACGCCTTACATGGACGAAGCAAGTCGTTGCGATCGTATTGCACTTTGTAATGAAGGTCGGATTTTGAGTATCAATACTCCTAAAGGTATTGTAAGTGGTTTTGATAGGCAACTTTATGGTATAAAGTCAAAAAATATGTTTGCTTTGCTTGAACGAGCACGCCGATCGGAAGGAGTCATCGATTGTTATCCTTTTGGCGAAAAACATCATTTGATTACAAATGAAGTCTTTGATATAGAGCAATTTAAAATTCAATTTTGTGATGTAAAAGATTTAGAAATTGAGCCTATAGAGCCGACAATCGAAGATGTTTTTATTAAACTAATGAAACGATGAGTGATATAGTTATATCGGTACGAGATCTGACCAAGTGTTTCGGCAATTTTACAGCCGTGGATCGCATTTCGTTTGATGTGCGAAAAGGCGAGATTTTCGGTTTTCTCGGAGCAAATGGTGCAGGCAAAACAACGGCAATGCGTATGCTTTGCGGTTTGAGTTATCCTACATCTGGAAGTGGATCGGTTGCGGGTTTTGACGTCATGCGTGAGGGAGAATTGATAAAACGTCATATTGGTTATATGAGTCAGCGATTTTCTCTTTACAACGATTTGACGGTATGGGAAAATATGCGTCTTTTTGCAGGCATATATGGACTTTCTGCAAAGCAAACCGAAGAGCGAGCGACGGAATTGCTTAATCGCCTTAATTTTTCATCGGAGCGTAATACGTTGGTTGGTTCATTGCCACTTGGTTGGAAACAAAAATTATCGTTTGTTATTGCTACGATTCATCGTCCCGAAGTGGTCTTTTTGGACGAGCCGACAGGAGGTGTTGATCCCGTTACGCGTCGTCAGTTTTGGGAAATGATTTATGAAGCAGCCGAAGGTGGTACGACTATTTTTGTTACTACTCATTATATGGATGAGGCTGAGTATTGTACACGTGTATCTATAATGGTTGATGGAGAGGTTCGAGCTCTTGATACGCCATTTCGCCTTAAACAACAATTTGCCGCAGAGTCGATGGACGAAGTGTTTCGTGTGTTGGCTCGTGGAGCAAAAAGAGGAGGGTAGGATATGAAACAAAATTTTGGTTCATTCGTAAAAAAAGAGTCGCTACATATACTTCGCGATAAGCGTACGATGCTTGTCGTGATGCTTATTCCCGTTGTGCTAATGATTCTTTTTGGTTTTGCAATTTCTACTGAGGTAAATAATGTCAATGTGGCGGTAGTTGCTCCGGAGCGTACAGATGGCGTTCGTGATGCTGTGGAAAAACTTTCGCAAAATGAATATTTTACTTTCAAGGGATATATATCATCAGATGAGATAGATTTGAACTTACGTTCGGGTAAGGTTGGTGTTGTGGTTGTTTTTGCTTCGGATTATGATCGTCGTGTCGCACAAGTCAAAGACGGTATTTCGACAAAACCTGTTATTCAACTTGTAGTTGATGCTTCGAATGTCAATACCGCAGGTTCGGCAACGGCATATTTGCAGGGAGTATTGCTTGGTTCGGCATCACAGCAGGCAATGTTTGAGACACGAATGTTATTCAATCCACAGATGAAGTCGGCATACAATTTTGTGCCTGGTATTATGGGACTTATCTTTATTTTGGTCTGTGCAATGATGACATCTGTATCGATTGTACGTGAGAAAGAGGTGGGTACTATGGAGGTTCTTTTAGTATCTCCGGTACGTCCTGTAAAGATTATTTTTGCTAAAATGATTCCTTATTTTGTCATATCTTGCATCGTACTTGTGATTATTTTGCTTTTGGCACGTTATCTTCTCGGAGTGCCGATGTCGGGAGGTGTCAGTGGAATTTTTTCTTTGTCATTGTTGTATCTTCTTCTTTCTTTATCGCTTGGATTACTTGTTTCGACAATTGCATCTACGCAGATTGCAGCGTTGCTTGTTTCGGCAATGGTGATGATGATGCCAATATTGATGCTTTCGGGAATGCTTTTCCCAATTGAGAATTTGCCAAAATTTTTTCAAGTGGTGTCGAATATTATTCCCGCACGTTGGTATATCGATGCGGTGCGAAAAATGATGATTCAAGGATTGCCACTTGTTGCTGTTTGGAAAAATGGAGTGATACTACTTGGCATGACGGTGATGATTCTTGCCGTATCATTAAAGAAGTTTAACGATAAATTAGAGTAATTATGAGAGCATTTATCGTACTTGTGCAAAAGGAGTTTCTTCAAATTAGGCGTAACTCTTTTCTTCCCAAACTGATTGTTGTTTTTCCAATAATGATTATGTTGTTGATGCCTCTTATTATGACAATGGACGTGCGAAATGTCAACGTTGCTGTTGTTGATCTTGATCGCTCAACCACGTCACATCGTATTGCATCGCATATTGAGGCATCGGAGTATCTTACGTTGGCACAAACTACTGCCGAATATTCTCTTTCGATAGAAGCTTTGGAGCAAGGTGAGGTAGATGTCATTGTGCAGATACCGGCTAATTTTGAGCGTGATATGATGATTGCAACTCCCAAACGAATCAGTATTACGGCTAATGCTGTAAATGCGACAAAGGGTGGAATGGGAATGCAGTATATTGTGCAGACGATTGCTCGGACTTTGTCTGAATTGCGTGGCGAAAAGAGTCCTTCCAAATTATCGGAGTTGGTAACTATTGAAAATCGTTATAATTCCACGTTAAATTATCGTCATTATATGATTCCTGCGTTGATGATTATTTTGTTTATTTTGATTTGTGGTTTTTTGCCTGCATTGAGTATCGTAGGAGAGAAGGAGAGTGGTACGATTGAGCAGATAAACGTAACGCCACTATCTCGTCTAACTTTTACTCTTGCAAAATTGCTTCCTTATTGGATAATTGGGTTATTTGTGGTAACTGTGGCAATGCTTGTGGCTCGACTTGCATACGGACTTATTCCTGTTGGTTCGGTGGGAGCAATATATCTTGGTGCGATTCTTTTTATTTTTACGATTTCGGGACTTAGTCTTACGATTGCCAATTTTTCGGAAACGATGCAACAGACGATGTTTGTGATGTTTTTCTTTATTATGATTTTTATGTTGATGAGCGGATTGCTTACTCCGATAGATTCAATGCCTCTTTGGGCTCAGAAGTTTACAACGATTTTGCCACCGAGATATTATATTGAGATATTACGTTCGGTTTATTTGAAAGGAACATCGATAGTTGAATTGTGGATAAATTTTGTTGCTCTCGGCATTTTTGCCGTCATATTCAATCTTCTTGCAGCATTTACGTATAAGAAACAAGTATAATAACAACGGCGACAACTCTTAGTTACTCGTCCCATAATGGGAACAACACCGTTTTTCTCCTTGCTTCCGTTCACGTAGAACAGCACCTTGAATATACTTCGCATAATCTAATCCTTTTTTTGGTTACAAAGTAGTTATCAGCGAGTTACACATTGATATGCAAACTAACGCAGAACGATGAAACGTGACGACACAAAGAAAAACTTTACTTAGTTATCGGGTAATGATTAGGCAACCGTTCTATTTCATTACCTTGCGTTTCTTTGCTAAATTGCCATTGTTACTATTTCCGAGGTTTTCTGTTTAATGCGTTATGGCTCAGTTCAAAACGCAGAAATTCACCTTTTTTGCTCCGAGAACCGTAATTTTTATCAAAAAAACAAGGGAGCGAAAATGCTCCCTTATTTATTTTCAGTTACTTTTTAACAACTTACAAATATCAGAAAATGTTACTCTTTACTATCAATCAGATTGATTTTTTCTTCCAATTCAGCAAGTTGAGATTTTAATTTTTCGATGTTACGCTGCATTTCGAGAATGAGTTTATCCGCTTTCTTCGACGATGAAGACAAAAATCCAAGATTGTTTTCGTAGGTTTTAACTTCCCCTTTCAACTCGTTGTACTGACGAACAAGAAAACGTCTTTCACTAGTCAAAGCACTTTCACTTTTGTTGGACAAGTTGTCTTTGTATTTGTTCATTTTACGTTTTTTCGCTTCGAAGTGCAAGGCATCATAATGCACATTTATCGCAGTTCTGAACTCATTCAAAACTTTATCTTTCTGCTTAAACGCAACAAAACCTATTTTGTTAAATTCTTGTTCAAAAGCCTTAAGTGTAGCGAGATTTTCCTCTCTATTTTCACCTAAAACAAAGTTCTTAACTTTTTCAATCAAATCTTTTTTAAGTTGCAAATTTTCAGACTCTTCCTTTTTTTTGTCGCCAAGAGCTTTTTCTCTTTCTTGGAAAAAATAATCACAAGCAGCCTGAAAACGCTTCCATACCGCATCGGACTGACGACGCTGAACCGAGCCTACTTTTTTCCATTCGGCTTGCAACTGAACCAATTTATTACCCGTTTCAACCCAATCTTTGCTCTCTTTTAGAGCCTCGGCTTGTTCGCAAAGTTGCTTTTTGAGTTCCAAATTCTGAGAATTCTGCTTTTTCTGTTCTTTAAAAAACTCTGCCTTTGAATTAAAAAATTGATCGCAAGCTGAACGAAAACGCTCATAAAGTTCCACACGTTTCTTCTTCGAGAAAGGAATCGTTTTCCACTCTTGTTGCAACTCAACAACACGAACAGTTGCCTCCTCCCATAGTTTATAAGTACTTGGCATTTCAGTATTTATAACCTCAACTTGCTCGCAGATAGCTATTTTTTGAGAAATATATTCTTCCTCTTTTTTCTTTTTTTCATCGAAAAAAGCTTGATGTTTCTTATTTATCACCGTCGAAGCATCTTTGAATCGCATCCAAATCTCTTCACGCAAATCTTTTTCAACAGGACCTATATTTTTCCATTCATCATGGAGTTTTTGCAATTTTTGAGAAGCAGAAACAACATCTTCTTCTCCGTTCAATGCTTCGGCAGCCACACAAAGAGCAGTTTTTTGTTCCAAATTCTTTTTAAAGTCATACTCTCTCAACTCCTTGTTTATTTTCATCAAATCGTAAAACTGCTCTTGCAGGTAATTATACTCTTTCCAAACCTCGTTGGTTTTGGCAGGAGGAACTTGTCCTATGTTTTTCCACTCTTGCTGAAGAGTTTTAAACTCTTGTAAGATTTTTTCAATATCCTCAGAAGACGCAATAAGCGTTTTTAGTTTTTCCAAAAGTTCTGCTTTGAGCGAATAGTTGTCTTCCAAAATTTTGTTTTTTGACTCTTGTTGTGCTGCTCGTTTTTTCTTATAGTCAGCATAAACTTCTTTGAAAATAGTCTCCGAGTCATCTTTCTTTACAACAAATTTTTCCAAATCGCCACCCTGCTCAACAAAATTTTTTTTCTGAACTTCGACATCAGCATTGAGTTTTCTATAAAAGCTCTGCTTTATTAACTCCACATCACCTTTTATCAATTCTAAATCGTTATTCTGGAGCAATTCTTTGAATAAATTAATCAATTCATTCAACTCAAATGTATTATAACCCTTCTGCGATTGAACCACAAACTCATCCATCGAAACACTTGATTCAAGCACACTCGACACTTCTTCTACATTTTTCATTTCTTGAATAGAATCTTGTTGTTTTGTTTCCATTTTATTTTTCTTGATTAACTTATTCTTTTTTTCGTTTCAATACAAAATCTCGTCCAAGGTAACGCTCTTTCACAATCGGATTTTCGGCTAATTCTTCTGCCGTTCCTTGAAAAAGAATTTTTCCCTCAAAAAGCATATATGCTCGGTCAGTAATTGCCAACGTTTCATCTACATTGTGGTCAGTAATCAAAATCCCGATATTTTTTGCTTTCAGTTTCCAAACAATATCTTGAATATCTTGCACTGCAATAGGGTCCACTCCTGCAAAAGGTTCGTCAAGCATAACAAAATCTGGCTCAATTGCCAAGCAACGTGCAATTTCGCACCGACGACGTTCTCCTCCCGACAAACGATCTCCAATATTCTTCCTCACGTGCCCTAGGTGAAATTCCTCAATCAAACTTTCCAGTTTTTCTTTTTGGTATTCTTTAGAAAATTTCGTCATTTCAAGAACGGCCATGATATTATCCTCAACCGACATTTTTCGAAAAACAGAAGCTTCCTGCGCCAAATAACCAATTCCTGCTTGTGCACGTTTATAAACAGGATAATCTGTAATTTCTATGTTGTTGAGAAAAATTCTCCCTGCATTAGGAAGCACTAATCCCGTTGTCATATAAAACGAGGTAGTTTTCCCTGCTCCATTTGGACCTAGCAAACCAACAATTTCTCCTTGGTGAAGTTCAAAAGAAACATCGTTTACAACAGTTCTCTTGCCGTAAATCTTTACCAAATGCTCCGTTCTCAGTACCTTATTTTCTTCCACAATCTATTGAAGATTCGTTGTGAGATTCTTTCTCTTAATAAGCGGTCATCATAGACTCTACCTCACTGTTAATCAGCGATATAAAGTCAGATACTTTCATTGTTCCTTTATCTCCTTCTCCTTGTTTTCTAACGCTTACTTCTTGTTTTTCAGCCTCTTTCTCTCCAACAATAAGCATATAAGGAATTCTCTTGAGTTCGTTATCACGAATTTTTCTTCCTATTTTTTCATTTCTGTCATCAACCGTCACGCGCACATCTTTCATGTCCATTTCTTGGGCAATTTTGTAAGCGTATTCATTGAATTTTTCAGAAATAGGCAAAATAACAACTTGATCTGGAGTAAGCCATAAAGGGAATTTTCCGCTTGTATGTTCAATGAGCACAGCGATGAATCGTTCCATTGATCCAAAAGGAGCTCGGTGAATCATCACTGGACGATGTTTTTGGTTATCCTCTCCCGTATATTCCAAACCGAAACGTTCTGGAAGGTTGTAATCCACTTGAATCGTTCCTAACTGCCAACGACGACCAATCGCATCTTTCACCATAAAATCAAGCTTCGGACCGTAAAATGCTGCTTCGCCCAATTCTACTCTTGCACTCAAACCCTTTTCCTGACAAGCTTCAACAATTGCACGTTCTGCTTTTTCCCAATTTTCATCCGTTCCAATGTATTTTTCCTTATTATTTGGATCGCGAAGCGAAATTTGAGCCTCAAAATTTTTGAAATCTAGCGCATTGAAAATGATAAAGATAATATCCATCACTTTCAAAAACTCCTCTTTCAATTGGTCTGGACGACAGAAAATGTGAGCATCATCTTGAGTAAAACCTCTTACACGGGTCAAACCATGCAACTCCCCACTTTGTTCGTAACGATAAACCGTTCCAAACTCAGCGAAACGTAAAGGCAAATCTTTATATGAACGTGGGAAAGTTTTATAAATTTCGCAATGATGAGGACAGTTCATTGGCTTAAGCAAGAACTCTTCTCCCTCTTGTGGCGTATGAATTGGTTGAAAAGAATCTTTTCCATATTTTGCATAATGACCAGATGTTACCCAAAGTTCTTTTTGCCCAATATGAGGAGTCATTACTTGCTGATAACCGTATTTTTTTTGAATACGCTTCAAGAAATCTTCCAAACGAGTACGCAACTGCGTTCCTTTTGGCAACCAAAGAGGTAACCCTGCCCCTACTGATTGAGAGAAAGTAAATAATTCTAATTCTTTACCAATTTTTCTATGATCACGTTTTTTTGCTTCCTCCAACAATGTTAAATAATCATCTAACATTTTCTTTTTGGGGAAAGTAATAGCATAAAGACGAGTAAGTTGCTTTCTATTCTCATCTCCTCTCCAATAAGCTCCTGCGACACTTAAAATTTTTATTGCCTTGATAGGTGCAGTGTTTGGGATGTGAGGACCACGGCATAAATCAGTAAAATTGCCTTGAGTATATGTTGTTATTGTACCGTCTTCAAGTTCGTTGATAAGTTCTACTTTGTAATCTTCGTTTCTATCCGAAAAGAGTTTCAAAGCATCGGCCTTGGAGATATCTTTCCTAATAATATTTTCTTTTCGAGAGACCAATTCTGCCATTTTTGCTTCAATAGCAGCAAAGTCTCCCTCTTTTATTACACTCTCTCCAGCATCAACGTCGTAATAAAAACCATTTTCAATTGCAGGACCAATACCGAATTTTATATTAGGATACAATTCTTGCAAAGCTTCTGCCATTAAGTGTGCCGACGAATGCCAAAAAGCATGCTTGCCTTCTTCATCTTCCCACTTATGAAGTTTTATTGTACAATCTTGATTGATAGGGCGATTTACGTCCCATACTTCATCATTAACACTTGCAGCTAAAATATCCGCTGCCAAACGAGGGCTGATACTTTCTGCTATTTGAAACGCTGTTGTCCCTTTTGCGTAATCGCGTACTGAAAGGTCAGGAAAAGTTACTTTTATCATAATTATTACCTTACAAATGGTTAAAAATTAAAAAACAAAGTGCAAAGGTAACTTTTTCTTTGAGGAAAAAAGCTTTTTCAAAGCAAATTTAAGCAAGATGTTTCCTAAAAATTACTTCGATTTAATCTTTTTGAGCAAATAAAACTTGCTACAATACAAAGCAACTAAAGGCAACAAAACAATTGGGAACAACCAATACCACTCTACTGGCAAAAAGATAACCAAAACACAAGCGATCATTTGCAAAAAGGCATAAATTCCACTCACAAAAACATGAGGAAGTTTATATTCGTTTACCAAAATTTGAAATAAAAATATGCGATGTGGCAAGAATATGTTCTGGCGCAAAAATATTCGATGAAAAATAGTACAAACCGTTTCTACTCCATAAACAGCAAGAAATAAAATCCAAACAATACTATTTGTAGCTTCCATCATCAGAATCATAAGAGATATTGTCCAAAAAGCAAGTGTAACTCCGCCAATATCACCAGCAAAACAAATTGCTTTTTTCCGACAATTGAAGAAACAAAAAACTATAGAAGCAACTATAGGGAACCAAATGAAATGAGGATTAACAAAATTCACTTCAAACAAATTGACGTATTGCATTGCACTTAGTGTCACAAGAGATGTAAGTCCGAGCATACCATTTATGCCATCCATAAAGTTAAAAGCATTGATTACTCCTACAAAAATCACATAGGCAACAACCAAAATCCACAACATAGATGCACAAAAACTAAACAACCCTAATGCAAAAAATACCAATGTCAATGCAACAAAATGAATAAACAAACGAGGGTGCGGAGGAATCGAAAACACATCGTCGATAAAACTAATTATTGCCGACAAAGTAAAGGCAGAAAAAAGCACCCAAATATTGGGATCTGAAGCATAACAAAACATGTAAATTAAAATCGAAAACCAATAAATAATTCCTCCTCCTCTCAGCGTCGGTTGCTTATGCGAGCTACGATTATTGGGTTCGTCAACAATTTTACACTTACGAGCCAATGACAGATAAAAGCTCATTATAACAAACAAACCCGCCGCAAATGCACAATAAAAAAGTGCAATTTGATTCAAATTCATTTCATCTAAAAAGCTAATCTCCATCTCGTTACCTTATTCCTTCTCTACTCAAACGTTTTTTGATTGAATATATTGTTTCTTATATTAAAAATTATTCAATTTTTATCCATAAATAATACCTCCTACAACTCCTGCAAGAACAATAATAAGAATTGGATGTATTTTGCAAAACTTACATAAGAAAAACGCCACTGCAAAAATAATCCAACCAATAGCATCAACAAAATTTTCTTTATTCATTAGAAGCAATGCTGCTGAGGCAATTACCCCAATTACAACAAGTCGCAGTCCTTGCATTGTATTTTTAACATTGTCATTATTTCTAAATTTTGAAAAGAAATAACACAACGACAATACAAGCAAAAACGATGGTAAAACCACAGCAAATGTTGCCACCAAAGAACCTAAAACTCCATTAGTAGCAGAAAAACCCACATACGTTGCACTATTAATTCCTATAGGTCCTGGTGTCATCTGCGAAATAGCTACAATATCGGTAAACTCCGTTGCCGAAAGCCACGAGTAACGTTCCACAACTTCGTGTTGAATAAGAGAAAGCATTGCATATCCTCCTCCAAAACCAAATAAACCTATCTTAAAAAAGACATAAAAAAGTTGCCAGTAAATCATTCTTTATGCTCCTTTCTTTTTAGTTTTCCGTATAAAAAACCACCAACTCCTGCCACTAAAATCACCCATATAGGAGAAATCCCAAGAAGCCATATAAATAACGCTGCAACACAAGGAATAAAAAATGTTTTGTAGGTCAATTTCGCCGCTTTTGCCAAATTAAAAACAGGAACAGCAATAAGCGCAACCACTGCTGGACGTATACCCTTAAAAACAGCCTCCACCAAAGCATTGTTTTTATAACTCTCAAAAAAAATAGCAATAAGCAGAATAATCAAAAAAGAAGGCAAAGCCGTTCCTAAAGCCGTAACAAGACTCCCCCTTGTCCCTTTTAGACGATAACCAACAAATATTGCAACATTAATGGCTAAAATCCCGGGCAGAGATTGAGACAAAGCTATAATGTCCAAAAAATCTTCTTTCGTAAGCCAACGTTTAACCTCCACCACCTCTTTTTCTATGAGAGGGATCATAGCATAACCGCCACCGATTGTAAAAGTGCCTATTTTGAAGAACGATAAAAACGCAGCGAAATAGATATTCATTCGATTTCTTTAAATATTTTTCTTCTTACTGAAGGTTCAGAAGTTGTATTAATCAAATATCTTCTTTCTTTGTTTATCGTATTGTTTCCAAAGCGAAAGCTAAACGTTTAAGAACTTCGGTTTTACCCAAAATTTTAGTAAGAGTAAACATATGTGGACCTTTCATTTCGCCTACAAGTGTCAGGCGGAACGGGTTCATCACATTACCAAGTCCATAACCTTTTTGCTCACACCATGCTTTTACAATTTCTTCGGTATGTTCCTCATCTTCAAACGAGTCAATTGTTTGCAAAAATGCTAACAAATCAGTCAACAAAGCAGAAGTGTTCTCCTTCCAACGTTTTTGCACATCTTTTTCATTGAAATCTTTTGGAGCTACAAAAAAGAAACGGCACAAATCCCAAAGGTCTTTTGTGAAAGTAGCACGCTCTTTCATTGCCGAAATAGCCATTTCTGCTTTCTTTTGGTTAGATTCAAGGCCAAGTTTTTCCAATTCTTCAAGAATTACTTTTGCCAACTCGGCATCCGACTTTTGTTGTAAATAAATATGATTGAAGTGTTTACCTTTTTCGTAATCGAATTTTGCCCCGCTTTTGCTACAACGATCCAATGCAAAAAGTTCAATAAGTTCGTCCATCGAAAGAACCTCCTGGTCATTTCCTGGATTCCAACCAAGCAAGGCAAGAAAATTGATAACCGCTTCCGGCAGATAACCACTCTCACGATAACCCGACGAAACATCACCTGTTTTGGGGTCGTGCCACTCAAGAGGAAAAACAGGAAAACCTAATCGGTCTCCATCGCGTTTGCTCAACTTACCATTACCATCAGGCTTCAACAAAAGCGAAAGATGTGCAAATTGTGGCATAGTATCTTCCCAACCAAAAGCACGATAAAGCAACACGTGAAGCGGAGCTGATGGTAGCCACTCCTCTCCACGAATAACGTGTGAAACCTCCATCAAATGGTCGTCTACAATATTTGCCAAATGATACGTAGGCAAATTATCTGCTGATTTGTACAAAACTTTATCGTCAAGAATCGATGAATTGATGTGTACCTCACCACGAATCAAATCGTTAACAACAACGTCTTCGCCTGCTTCTATTTTGAATCGAACAACGTATTGCTCACCACTGGCAATGCGACGTTCTACTTCTTCTTTACTTAATGTAAGCGAATTGGTCATCTCAATGCGAGTTGTTGCATCGTATTGAAAATTAGCCACTTCTTTACGTTTTGCATCCAACTGTTCTGGCGTATCAAAAGCAATATAAGCCTTGTCAGCATCGAGCAATTGCTGCACATATTTTTTATAAATATCCTTACGCTCACTCTGACGATAAGGGCCATAATTTCCACCAAAGGAAACTCCCTCATCGAACTTTATGCCAAGCCACGTCAAAGCCTCAATTATATACTCCTCTGCGCCAGGAACAAAACGCTGACTATCGGTATCTTCGATACGAAAAATCAATTCTCCACCATGCTGACGAGCAAACAAATAGTTGTACAAACAAGTACGCACTCCACCAATGTGCAAAGCTCCCGTAGGCGACGGTGCAAAACGAACTCTCACCTTTCTCTCCATAAACACTCTTCCTACTTCCGTTGTTTTAATACTCTCCCCACGATTTTATTTTTATGTCTTCCAACGAATTGCGCGTAAAGGCTGTGATGAAAGCACTTGCAAGACGAGCATTAGTGATAAGAGGAATATTGTGGTCGATTGCCGAACGACGGATTCTATATCCGTTGGTCAATTCTCTGCTAGTATTATTTTTAGGGATGTTGATAACCAAGTCAAACTTATGTTCCGACATAAGGTCAAGAATATTTTCTCCCTCTTCGTCGGGCCAACTAACCACTTTTGCTGCTACTCCATTTTCTTGTAAGAATTTAGCCGTTCCGTTTGTTGCATAAATTTGGAATCCGTTTTCCGCCAAAGTTCTACAAGGATCGAGCAAATCCACTTTCGACTTCAAAGCACCCGAAGAGACCATAATAGATTTTTCTTTGCTTGGAATGGCATTTCCTACCGAAATCATCGCATTGAGCAACGCTTCGTCCATGTCGCTACCCAAGCAACCAACTTCGCCTGTACTCGACATATCTACGCCCAAAACAGGGTCGGCATTGTGCAAACGAGCAAACGAGAATTGCGATGCTTTAACCCCTACATAGTCGATATCGAATGCCGATTTTTCAGGTTTGGAAAATTCTGCTCCCAACATAATTCGAGTGGCAGTATCGATAAAGTTATATTTCAATACTTTGCTGACGAATGGGAACGAACGCGACGCTCTTAGGTTACATTCTATAACCTTTATTTCGTTGTTTCGTGCCAAGAATTGGATATTAAATGGTCCTGAAATGTGCAACTCTTTTGCAATTTGACGAGCAATGCGCTTAATTCTGCGACCAGTTTCGAAATAAATTTTTTGTGCTGGGAAAACCATCGTTGCGTCGCCCGAGTGAACACCCGCAAATTCCACGTGTTCCGAAATAGCATAAACCACCACTTCACCGTTTTGAGCTACAGCATCAAACTCTATCTCTTTGGTATTTTCCATAAATTGAGAAACCACAACAGGATATTCCTTCGACACCTGTGCTGCCATGTTCAAGAAGTTTTCGAGTTGTGCTCTATCGTAACATACGTTCATCGCCGCACCACTCAACACATAACTTGGTCTGACCAAAACAGGGAAACCAACCTTCTGTGTAAAGGCTTCAATATCTTCCAAACTTGTCAATTCTTTCCAAGCAGGTTGGTCAATGCCCAATTCGTCGAGCATTGCTGAGAATTTTTCGCGGTTTTCAGCTCTATCGATATCTACTGCCGAAGTTCCAAGAATGTTTACTTTTTGGCGATAGAGCTTCATTGCCAAATTGTTTGGAATTTGTCCGCCAGTACTTACGATTACTCCTTTTTTATTTTCTTCCAAATCAAGCACGTCAAGTACACGTTCAAAAGAGAGTTCGTCAAAGTAAAGACGGTCGCACATATCGTAGTCGGTACTTACCGTTTCAGGATTATAGTTTATCATTACGGCTTCGTAACCCAATTTGCGAGCAGTTTGCACAGCATTTACCGAACACCAGTCAAACTCAACCGAACTACCAATGCGGTAAGCCCCCGAACCCAAAACAACAACACTCTGCTTTTCCGACTTTTGAGGAACGTAGTTCTCCACATTGCCATAAGTCATATAGAGGTAGTTTGTTTTTTCAGGATTTTCGCTAGCAATTGTATTTATTCGACGTAGTTTAGGCAAAATGTTCAACTCCTTACGAAGCGAACGAACTCGCAAACTTTCTTGTTCCATATTGCCTTTAGGATTTTCACTATAGCGAGCAATTTGGAAATCGGAGAATCCTAATCGTTTAGCTTCTGCCAAAACATCAGCAGGAATTTCTTCTATTTTGTTGTACTGAGAAAGAACCTTGGTGTAGTCTACAATATTCTTCAACTTGCCAAGGAACCATTTGTCAATTTTAGTAAGTTCCTCAATGCGCTCAACAGTGTAACCTTTTTGTAACGCATCGGCAATAGCGAAAATACGCAAATCCGTTGGCTTCTGAAGTGCCGAATCAAGATCATCAAAAGTCAAATCGTTATTACCAACAAAACCATGCAGTCCCTGACCAATCATTCTCAAACCCTTTTGCATAATTTCTTCAAACGACTGACCAATAGACATAATTTCGCCAACAGACTTCATGCTCGAGCCAATTTCACGACTCACACCTGCAAATTTTGTTAAGTCCCAACGAGGAATTTTTGCAATGATATAATCAACCGAAGGTGCCTCGTAAGCAGAATTTTTTGTACCCATTTCGCCTATTTGGTCGAGCGTGTAGCCAAGTGCCAATTTTGCAGCAACAAATGCAAGAGGATAACCAGATGCCTTACTAGCCAATGCCGATGAGCGACTCAAACGAGCATTGATTTCGATAATTCTATAGTCGTTGGTTTCTGCATTGAACGCATACTGAATGTTGCATTCGCCCACAATGCCAATGTGGCGAACCACTTTTTTGGCAACATCCTCGAGCAACGTAATTTGCTCTTTGGAGAGCGAAATGATAGGTGCCACCACAATACTTTCGCCAGTGTGGATGCCAAGTGGGTCGAAGTTTTCCATCGGAACAACCGTAAAGCAATGGTCGTTTTTATCTCTGATTACTTCGAATTCTATCTCTTTCCAACCTTTCAAGCTCTCTTCTACCAAAATTTGTTTTGAATATGCAAGTGCCGATTCGCACAACGAAAGAAACTCTTCTTCGTTGGTACAAATACCACTTCCCAATCCGCCAAGTGCGTAAGCCGAACGCACCATCACAGGGAAACCGATGCGATGAGCCACTTGCAAGGCCTCTTCGATGCTTTCCACCGCTTGCGATACTGGAGTGTGCGCGTCTATTTCGTCAAGTTTTTTGACAAATAGGTCGCGGTCTTCGGTTATCATAATTGCTTCCACCGAAGTTCCAAGCACCTTTACGCCGTATTTTTCCAACGTACCGTTTTCGTAAAGTTCTGTTCCGCAGTTGAGTGCTGTTTGTCCGCCAAAAGCGAGCAAAATGCCGTCAGGACGCTCTTTTTTGATGATTTCTTCGACAAAATAAGGCGTGATTGGCAAAAAATAGACCTTATCTGCCACACCCTCAGAGGTCTGAATTGTAGCGATATTAGGGTTTACCAAAACCGTTTCGATGCCCTCTTCGCGCATCGCCTTGAGCGCTTGCGAACCCGAATAATCGAACTCTCCTGCTTGACCAATTTTCAACGCACCCGAACCTAAAAGAATTACTTTCTTCATATTCAACTTTTTTTATTTGTGTATTAAAAAAAAGCGTTAATCGAAAAAAAATGACTAACGCTTTGAACTATCAAAAATCAAAAAACAAGAAACCAATGGAAAAAGTTGAGCATAATCAATCATTGTTATGTAAATCTGTTTTCTCATTGCTGTTTCTTAAAGTTTTATGCAAAATCTTGGCAAAGGTAAAGAATATATCCGAACAAAAAAAGCAATTCGAGAGGATAAAAAATTATTCGTTTGCCGGCATTGTAATTATTCACTACTTTTGCGAAAAACCGATTATAATTTTATACTTAATAAAAAGATGAAAAAGGTAGCTGTTATATTGGTAGCATTGCTCCTCGTAGCATGTACAAAAAACGAAGTAAACATTACGCCATTACCTAATAAGGTAGATGTGAGTTGGGGTCAGTTCTTAGTGAATAACCATACCTCCTGCTTCATCGATCCCGAGGTAATAGATACAGAATTGTTATGCAAAAATGTTACACAAGTTTTTCCACAAATTACTTTTTCGAAAAAAAACCTCGATAGGAATCAGTTGCAGTTTTTTCATGCAGACACACTCGGTAGCGAGGCATACGAGCTAAATGTCACTCCAAGCAAAATTATTATAAAAGATTCGTCGGGGGCAGGTTTTTTTTATGCTTTGCAAACACTTTCTCAATGTGAGGAAAACAATAAAATACCATGTGTAAAAATATTAGATTCGCCACGTTTCTCCTATCGAGGCATGCATCTGGATGTGTCGCGCCACTTCTTTTCGGTCGATTTCATCAAAAAACAACTCGACATGATGGCGCACTACAAACTCAACCGCTTCCATTGGCACCTCACCGACGGAGCTGGTTGGCGCATCAAAATTGAGCGTTATCCTCGCCTCACGGAATTTGCTGCTTGGCGTCAAGGAAAATGGAAAGCATGGTGGGCAAGCGACAGAAAATACTGCGATTACACCGAAGAAAATGCTTATGGGGGCTATTATACACAAGAAGATGTGAGGGAAATTGTGGCCTACGCAGCCGAACGTCATATCACTATAATACCAGAAATAGAGATGCCTGGACATTCGGAGGAAGTTTTGGCTGCCTATCCAGAACTTGCTTGTTCGGGCAAGCCCTACACCAATGCCGACCTCTGCATCGGCAACGAGGAGACGTTTGAGTTTCTGCAAAACGTACTGACCGAAGTGATGGAACTCTTCCCCTCGAAGCAAATACACATCGGTGGCGACGAGGCAGGTAAGTCGGCGTGGAAAACCTGCCCCAAATGCCAACGCCGTATGCACGATGAGCAGTTGGAAAACGTCGATGAGTTGCAAAGTTACTTGGTGCATCGCATTGAGAAGTTCCTAAAAGCAAATGGAAGAGAACTTGTGGGTTGGAACGAGATAATGGCAGGTGGAGTGTCAAAAGATGCTATAGTAATGACATGGACAAATGAAGCAGAAGGATTTAAAGCCGCTCGCAAAGGCAACCGAGTAATAATGGTGCCAGGAGCATATTGCTATTTTGACATGTATCAAGCAAATCCTGCAACTCAACCTGAAGCTATTGGCGGATATATCAATTTAGAAAAAGTTTATAATTACAACCCGTTGCCAAGCGACTCCCTAACCGAGGAGCAACAAAAAAACATTTTGGGCGTTCAGGCAAATCTTTGGACGGAGTATATTCCAACAGAAGCACACGCCGAACAGATGATTTATCCACGCCTGTTGGCACTATCGGAAATTGGTTGGACAAGCAACGAGCAAAAAAACTGGGACAACTTTAAGCAACGTGCCAATGCCGAAATCAAAATTTTACAAGCGAAAGGATATAACGCATTTTCGCTCTCAGACGAAGTGCACATTGAACAAGAGATGTTCCTAAAAGAGAGAAAAGTGAGATTGACAATGTCTTCGGAACGTTACCCTGTGGAAATCCGCTATACGACTGACGGCTCGGAACCCACCTCCAAATCGGTACTTTATACCCAACCGATAGAAATCACCGATGCGGTAGTGCTTTCGGTAGCACTTTTTGATGGCAAAAAAAGAGTTGGTCCTGTTGTACAAAAGCCTTACGGTTTTCACAAAGCATTGGGCAAAAAAATCACTTACAACAATGCTGGCTACGGCAAGGTTTATTCGGGTGGTGGCGACGGTGCGTTGGTCGACGGTATTACGGGTAGTTTCTCCTATACCGACGGTTGTTGGCAAGGTTTTTCGCTCAACGACATGGACGTAACGATTGGTTTGGATTCCGTACAACAAATTTCTTCTATTAATGCTACGTTTATGCAACTGCTTGGACCTTGGGTTTGGCTCCCTTCTGAAGTGGAGATTTTAGTTTCGGATGATAACAAAACATTTACTCCAATATTTACATGGAAAAGCGACATCCCAACCACGCAAGAGGGACTGATTCTGAAAAAAATCGGTTTTGAAGGCGAAACATCAGCACGATTCATTCGCTACAAAGCCAAAACTTGTGGCATAGAACACGGCTGGATGTTTGTTGATGAAATTGTGGTGATGTAAAAAAATAAAAGAGAGAGTGAAAAAAATCATTCTCTCTTAATCCAAAAGTTGTCCTGCATTGTTGGATAGTTGCACCATTAGGTCATACTCCTCAGGCGAAAGATCAAGAAAATAGTAGTTATGCGGATTTTGTGGTACACCCTTAAACCGAACTTCGTAGTGAAGGTGAGGGCCTGTAGATTTTCCTGTATTTCCCACATAAGCAATCACATCGCCACGCGAAACTTTTTTACCCTTTCTGATGCCTTGTGCAAAACCATGCAAGTGAGCATAGCGAGTTTCATAGCCATAGCCGTGGTCAATCTTTAGTAAGTTTCCATAACCACGTTGCCAACCCACAAAGACAACTTCACCATCAGCAGTAGCAAATACGTCGGTGCCTGTTGGTGCAGTAAAGTCCATTCCTTCGTGCATTTTTACCGTACGATAAATAGGGTCGATACGACGTCCATAACCCGATGCCACTCTTGTAAGATCTTTATTCAGCACAGGTTGAATGGCAGGCAAATGCTTGAGCATTGTTTCCTTATTTCTTGCAAGTTCTACAATTTCGTCGTACGACTTGGATTGCAAATAAACCTCCTTGGAAAGCTGATCGAGTTGCTTTGTGGTAGAAATCATAATCTCGGAATTGGTCATTCCCATCAGATTTTCGTACCGATTTACTCCTCCGATGCTTCCCTTACGAACCGACAAAGGAATTGGGTCTGCAAGAAATACCACACGATAAAGGTTATCGTCGCGTTCCTGCAAGTCGTCAATCACCTCTTGCAGTTCTGCGGCTTGCTTTTTCAGTATTTCGTACTGAAGTGCCATTTGGTAATTTTCTTTTTTTAGTTTTTCCTCTTTAGGCGACTCAACAAAATAGGAAAACAAAAAAAACAGTACAACAGCTAAAAGCAAAGACAATAGCACATTGTTTATAATTTTCTTGAGCACATTGGAAAAAGTGTTTTCAATGCGCTCATAGGTAAGTTTTTCGGGGTCGAATCTAAATTTTACATTCTTCTTCATCGATTGTCAATTGCTTCCTTTATTGTCTTTTTTGCAACTACAAAAGTAATACTTTTTCAAAAAAACGCAAAAATGCCATCGCCACATCTATCTTGTAAGCATCAGCTTGATGCTGAAACCAAAGTTAGAGTTGGCTATAGGATACGAAGTAGAAATCAAAGGATTACTCATTTGATAGTCGTAGAAAAGTCTCAAATTGAGTCGCGAAGAAAAAACATAATCAGCGCTTACCTTTACTCCTATGGTTTTATTTCCGCTAGTAGGTTGCACGTCGTCGGTATCAATTCTTCTGATGATGGTTTTAATGTCCTTGAACGAGAAATCGACACGAGTAGTGAGGTTGTTTTTTACCTTTGAGGTTTTATTTTTAAGTTTAAGCACTACGTCAAAATCTTTTACTACATAACCAAGTCCAACTACCCATTCATCATTAGACGATTCAACTATTTGCGAACTAGTCAAGTTGAGCGTGATGTTACGCTGTTTGCGATATTCAAGTTTTGCCGTTAAACTATTTTTCATTGCCACATCCATACCAATAAGCGGATTGAAGCTTTCGCTAAACGAAACACTCGTAATATCGTATGGAGATGAAGGAATAGGGTTGCCCGAAAGCACATCCTGAACAAATCCCAATCCATCTTGATTTTCTACATAATTGGCATAAGAGGAGTATTGCCCTACATTGTAAGTACACTGATAGGCATGTTTAAGCGAAATGGTTTTGAAATGCTTTTTGACCCAAGCAATGCGAGAAAGCCCGTCGTAAGTAATACTCCAGTTAGGCAACAAACTTAGCAATGATGGCAAGGGCGACTTTTCTACTTTCTCAATCGAACGATTGGTGTACGCAGCAAAAAACGCAGGAATAAGCACATCGGGAGAATTTAGATTATACGCACCTTTTGTTGCATCGTATTTTTTACCTGCCAACGTAGGAAGTTCACTCATAAAACCATATGAAGGATAACGAGTATTGACATATTTACTTTGCAAATGGTTGGCAATGAACTGCCGGTTAGCTTTAAAATTTTGGTAAGCTTTGGACTGATAATTGTTTTTTGCATTGCCAATGCTCCAAAATGAAGTTGCAATGGCAGCACTTGTCATTCGGAATGTGCCGTTGAAAGTTGTTGGCATTCCTTCGTACATGTACTGAATGCTTTGTTGATCTGTGGTTACATATTTTGCCGATAGATTAATTTTTAGTCCAGCAATTGGTTCCACGTTGGCCTTGATATCCAAATCGCGAGCTTTGGCCAAAGTAGCAGGATTTATAATCGAATCGCTCTTCAAAAGCCAATTATTTTCCCATGCCTTTTGAACATACTTCTCTCCAGGAACACCAAACGAAAAATCGAGTCCCGGTGTGAGAATCTTGTTTGAGGTAGACTGTCCAAAAAACTTCGCATCATTCATAAAACCTGGAAGAGTAAGACTTCCTGTTTCTTTGTACGAAACCGAAACTCGGCGCAACATCATCAAGAAACGAAGCGAAAAATCACCTACCTCTTTAGCTATGTTTTTTTTGTTCGGATCTATCGTACTGATCTTAACTTTTAGAGTTCCCGTCTCCTTACGAGACCAAAAGCGAATACTGTTTTTGTCCTGAACTTGATATCTTACTCGTGCAGGCTTTCCGTTTTCGTCAGTGATATCAACTTCAACATCTTCGGTTTTTAAACTATGAGAAATGATGATAGGCTCTTTTTTCTGCAATTTAATGTTAGCAGAAAAAGTTCGAGGTTTATACTTTTTCTTCTTTTTTTCGGATGTAGAGGATGAGAACTTTTTGTTTATATCTTTCAGATATTTGAATTTATTATAAAAAGTTTCAAGATTAAAATGCCCGTCAACCTGCCAACTATTGACATTAGAAATTACATTTCCCATATTCAAATTGTCTTCCAAAAGAACACCCCTTTCCCAATTGTACGACGAAGCATATTGACCATTGGCCGTAATCCATTCCAAATAAGGAATTTTATTGATTGGCAACGTATACGATGCAGTAAATGACTGCTGGTAAGACAACGGACGACCGCCAACTTTAAGACTTTGCATCACAGTATCTTTCCAACACTCGTACTCATCAGGGAAAAACTCACGATTCACGGGAGCATATTTTGTTTCGTCAATTCGAGAATTAGCCGCCGAATTGAACGAAAATTTAAGATTCTTTGTCAAATCGTATTTGAAGTCAAACTTTCTATCCCAATTAAAATCTTTGATATAGGAAAGCAACGTATTGTCCTTCCACGAGGTAGGAGTTTCCATTGTTCCCGTCAGATCTCGTTTGAGCGTTTCTGAGTAATTGCGAGCAATATTCACCGAAAAACCAATCCGACTTGGCAAATAGAATAGATTGAAGTCTTGAATAATTTTGAAAATAGGTTTGTTCAATCCTTTCATATTTTTGAAAGGTTCCCAAGGTTTCGGAGTCGTGTTAAAATCGTAAATGAAAGAACCTTGATGTTGTTTTGTAAAATCGCGCTCGGTTTCGGGGTCTAAATCCGAAGTTTCGTTGTAAGCATACGAAACAGAGAAGTTTGCAGGATCATAGATACGAGGTTTATTCCCCGAATAATCTACTTTGACGTTTGTGAGGTTTACACTTTTTGTTACCGCCTTTGTCACCGAGTTTCGTCGGAGATCTTCTTTTTCTTCTTCTGTTTCCAAATTATCAACAGCATCGTCCAACAACACATCTTGATCAAGAGGATTATATTGTGGTTTGGTATAATCCTGCGAGTAAGAGAAGAAAATAGGCAGATGAACCTTTGCTTTTTCGGGGAAAAGTTTTCCAAGTTCAAAAGCTGTAGAAAGATTTACTTGATACCTATCATCCAAATTTCTACTTTGAACGTTGTCTTCAATTCCTCCAAAACCTGCAGTTTCTATTCGTCCTGAAACATTGAAATTACCAAAATCGGAAAAACTAATGGCCAAATCAGAAACTGCTCCCCAACCACCTTTTTCATTATAATCAGTCAGTCGAAGTTCGTTTGCCCAAATCTCTGCCGATTTTGGAGAACGTCCATTATTTCTAACTCCAAGCATCATCGTTTCCACATCACCAAGGTTAGGATTACCAACAATAGTAACTTTGTTCTGAATATGTTCAGGATCGTATTCAGAATAAGGCAAAAGGAAAGAAACTGAACTATTTTCTCGTTTACTCTCTTTGTTTCTGTTTTGCTTCACTTTTGTAAACAAAGAAAGTGGAAAATCAATCATATTTTCTTGGGGCCAAACCGAGGCACCTTCCTCGGAAGCATAACGTCCTCTTGGAGTTATTTTAAGTGGAACTTCGTATTCATAGTAATTGTTGGTCAGGTCGCTACCAATACGAAGAAATATGCTTACTTCGTTGTCTTTCAATTCATCTGTTTTTTCGTCAAGCAATTGTTCTGCATGAGCAAACATCTGAATCCTTCCATACTGACGCAAATCAAATGATAGATTTTTATACACCGCACGAGCATCATTTGGCGAGAGGTTCTCTACTCTCATTTGCAAGGCTTGCTCGTTTTGTTGGCGAATCTGTGGTTGACTAGGATCTGTTTCACGAGTGACGCCTGGAGGCAAAACGTAATTCACGGGTTCCTTATTAGAGTTTTCTTCTATACTTACAGCTGAGATGTCAAGTGTAGCATTGGTTGTAGGAGGAGTATTGATGTCGTAAAGATTTTTTGAGTACACCTTCCAATCTCCACGTACCAAACGAAGAGTTCCAAAACGAAGGTGAGTTTCCTCCTCAAATCCATTCAAAAACAAACGCATAAAACGTATAGATCTAAAATCTCGGATATTCCCTTGTTGAGAAGTGTATTCCCGTATTGGAATCTTAAACTGGTACCAATTCACTTGACTTTTCTTTCCATTTTTAAGCTCAACAGTAGCCGTAATTTTATCATTGACAAAACCTTTTCCTACTTCCAAATCTGCCTTGGTTAGCGGAATTTTGTATTCAAAATATTTTTCATTTTCGTTTAGCGTATTATCACTATTAATATCTTCTGCATCAGGAGTTATAGTAGCAGAAGTTGAATACGATTCGTTGTTTTTCGTGGCCGCTACGGAATTACCTTCCGTTCCGTTGTAGTATTTGTAACGATCCAAAATGGAACGTTCCTCCGCGTCGTAGTCGGATCCTCTGTAGTGATGAAAATTATCACCAGCGGGATCGTTTATTGGAGAAAACGGATCGTTCTGCTGTTTTTTCAATTCACTACTCGAAAGTCTACTCTTATAATTTTCAACGTACGTTTTATAAGTTGAGAAAGCAACCTCTTCCGAAGTTTTCAATCCATTAAGACCTACGTCTTGATTTTCACGTGCATCATCGTTATTGTCGAACGCCAAAACAGTAGATTGAATGCGAGGAACCCTTCCCCAAATAGTTCGTTCAGTAGCAGTTGTATCGCCAATCGAAGAGAGCCCGTTTTCGAAAAACTTTCTTCCATCTTTGAGAATATCTTCCGAAATTTCGCCAAGATTCAAATACAAATCTCCACCTTTCATCTTGTTCAACGTATCATTTACAAATGGATCCATTAGCCAAAATTCAATGTATTCCACATTGGAATTCTCAAAATCAGTAATATCCAATTTTCGCA
>JAGCAG010000062.1 GCA_017652785.1 Paludibacteraceae bacterium
AAAAAATAGCATTACTCTCGACAAAATAAATACGGAAACCGAAGCTGGTAAAAAACTTTATAAGTCAGCTTCTGAAATTTTGAAAAACTTAGGAAAAACAACCGACGAGATTTCAATCACGGATACGGCAGATAGTTTGGCTATTTTTGCAAAAACGCGCTTCAATGGCGACGGTGTTATTACTGTTTCATCGGCTGATACCGATGAGCAAAGGAAGTTGATTGAAGCGATTGTGACTACAACAGGAGGTTGCCCCGATCGTAGTGGCGACGCGGGCATTAATGCCGAACAAATTGAAGCCTTTTTTGCTGCTTTGGCAGATTATTCTGCATGGCAACAAAATGCTGTAGAAGCTCCTTTTGGTAGCGAAACGGATAAGGCAATTGATCTTTATAATGCTTTGGATGCAAAGATAAAGGACTTTTTCTTGCGTAGTAAATTGGCGGCTTTTGATGCCGATGCTGCCGCAGCTCTCGATGTTCAAGTTTCGCGTATTGAGGCAATCAGTGCTGAAAACTTAACAGAGAAACTAGAAGAAATTGCTTCTTATCCAATTGCTCGCATCAATGCCGATTCGGTAATTGATTTGTCGGCAACGATAAATCCTGTTTGGGCGGAGAAGTTTTTGCAACTCAAGTCAATTGCTTTTGCCAAGAAAAAAACTCTTTCGGAAACCGATTGGTTGGCCTTAGGCAAGAGTTTTGAAGCATACACGACATGGAAAGCTGCAAAGGTAGGAGCAATGGTTGAACCTTTGGGATTGGAACTTATCCAACAGTTGCTCCAAGAAAACCAAAAAGAGGAATTGCTCAAGATTGTTGAGCACGACAAAGCTTTGGCCGAAGAAGCAAACGAAATAGGTTCTGTTGATAAGTTACTTCATCTATATCGCGACTTCTTCACGTTGCTGAAAAACTTTGTAACGTTCCAAGATTTTTATTCGACGGACAAAAACGTGAAAGCGATTTTCCAAGCCGGAAAACTCGTTATCGACCAACGTGCGTGCCATTTGTGTATAAAAGTTACCGATATGGCAAAGCAAAACACAATGGCAGCAGCGAGCGGAATGTTCCTTATTTTCTGCGATTGTGTGAGTAAGCAAAAAACCGAGAAATTGCAGATTATTGCAGCAATGACACAGGGCGATATGGGCGACTTGATGGTTGGTAAAAATGCGATATTTTACGATCGAAATGGCTTAGATTGGGACGCTGTGGTAACCAAAATCATCGACAATCCTATTAGTATTTCGCAGGCATTTTGGTCGCCTTACAGAAGAATTTCTACTTGGGTAGAAAATCTTATCAACAAGCGTGCGGCCGAAAAAGATTCGAAGATGATGGAAGAGGCAACAACCAAACTCTCGGCAACGCCAGATTTGAAAGCTGCTGATGCTGCTTCAGCAACGCCAGCTCCTCCGTTCGACATTGCAAAGTTTGCTGGTATTTTTGCTGCCTTAGGAATGGCTCTTGGAATGATAGGAACGGCACTAGTGAGTGTGGCGCAAGGTTTTGCATCTCTCTCTTGGTGGCAAGGCATTTTGGTTGTTGTGGGTATTGTTTTGTTCATTTCCGGACCATCGATGGTGATGGCATGGCTCAAACTTCGCCGTCGTAACATTGCTCCAATTCTAAATGCTAATGGTTGGGCTATGAATGCTTCGTCGATTGTGAACATCACTTTTGGTGGCACTCTGACGGAAATGGCTCATTTCCCAAAAGTAAAAATGCAAGATCCATTTGCAAAAAAGAAAATGGCAACATGGAAAAAGTGGTTGATTGTACTCTCTGTACTTATTGTTTTAGTTGGAGTGGCTACTGCTATATGGTTTTATCTTGATGGTAAAAAAGAGTGTACTCTTTCAGCGGAAAAACCTTGTTTGGAACAAGTTGTTGAAGAACAAATTGCAAAATAAAAAACATACTGCTTGGGGCTGTTTGGTTTTGACAGCGGGCAGAAGAGGTATGTAAGCATGCAGTGCGTTGTCGGATAGCACTTTAATCATAGACGGCAAAATATAACTGGCGAAACAAATTACGCTCTCGCTGCCTAATCGAAGTACAGTAGATTAGCTTCATTCCGGCGACAGATGCTGGAACGAGACATCTCCCGAATGCCAATTCCCGAAGCGGTTCGATATGGAGGTGTAGGAAAATCGGGAATAGTTTTGGTTGGCCGTGCAGCCAAGATGAATATTTAGCGGATAAGGTGCCGATTGGTGGCTTCGGTCTTGTTGGTACACGAAAACCAAAGGCGAAGATAAGCATGTAGAAAGCATATTGCTTCCTCGTTTGGACACGGGTTCGACTCCCGTCAGCTCCACAAAAAAAGAAAATC
>JAGCAG010000008.1 GCA_017652785.1 Paludibacteraceae bacterium
GTTAATCCAGTTCGGGTAGTAAAAGTCTTGATTATGAAACGTTTTTAGGTAATCAATTTTACCCAAATTTCCTTGATTGTCGGTCCATTGCACCGACATCTGCTCACCACTTGGTCGGTAGTAGGTTACGGCATAATTTTTTATGGTAGAAACACTTTCGGTGTCAGAACCGAGCAATTCGTACCAATTATCATTAGGAAGTCCGTCGCCATTCTCGTCTTGCATTACCCACACAATGCCCGGTTCCGAAGAACCAGAAAAAGAGTTCCCAACAACGGCAAAGTCATAGTTGTCTGTGTTGTCGATGCTGTGGTCGAAACCAACTACAATGTAACCACCAAAGCCTCCAAGCGAAACCCAATTGCCTGCCGAAAGCCGATTTTCTGCATATACAACAGCGGCTTGTGGAGTGATTTGGCTACCATCGAAACCTCCAGTTTTAAGTTCGTTGATAAATTGCCCAGGAGCAGGTGTGTATTCGAAAACTTTGTTCCAATCGGCATTGGAGTTCTCGGTTTTAGCTCTGTAATTCAGTTCGCTAGAAGAAATTACATTGACGTTTATGACCTGTGTCAGCATCTCGATTTTTTCTCCGTGGGCAATTTTTGCTGTGATGCTTACTTCGTGGTTTCCTACTTGCGTTAAGTTACATGTCCAGGTTTGTTGTTTGCCTTCTTGCACAATGTTTTCACCAAGGGTGAATGTGAACGTAGCATTTTCCAAATTTTGCGTTTCGGTAGGTCCAACTTCGATAATGCGACCGGCAACCAATTGGTAATCTGTTTTTTCAAAATACCAAGAAGCGGGAGCATATTCTACAACTTCGATTTTTGTCTCGATTTGGTCAGCTCCGTCTTCGTTTTCTGCCTCAAAAACCAATGTGTAAATGCCGAGTTCTTTTGCCAAAAAATTATAAGCAAGAGAGTTACTTACCACTTTCCCGTTTAGTTGCCACGAGTAAGTTGTTGGGAGTGAAGTTTCTCTCACCAAAGCTGTGAACTTCATTTCTGTATTCAACGCCAAAATAAAGCCTTTCTCAGCATTGGCAAGAGAAACAATTGGAATTTCTACTTCGACTACATCGACACGAATTTCGCGTTTTTCCTTGCCAATTTCGTTTTCTACTTGAATAGAAATGTAAAATTCGCCCAACGTATTACTGCAAAATTGAAGAGTTGGTGTGGTTGCAATAACAGAATCGTTTATACTCCAAGTGAAAACGGCATTTTCTGTATTTTCGTAGCGAGGAGAAATGGTTATTGTGTGCCCAACCTTTGTTGAATAAATGCCCGATTCGTTGTCGAGAATGATTTTCGGATTTTCAATCGTAAACTCTTCATCGATGTTGCATGAGCAGAAGGCGAAAATGGTTACTGCAAGGAAAAACAATTTTTTCATACTGCAAAAATAGTGTTAATTATCGAAACGAACGGCAACATCATCGTAAGCAAAATAACCCGGTGCTCCAAGCCCATATCCGCTTTCATATAATTCGTCGCTACCGATAAGATTGAATTCCACGCGAGTTACATTACCTAAAACGGACAAATCCCATTTCGTCCAGTCCTGTACACCTACACCATTTTCCCAAAGGATAAATTCGGTAGTATTTGTAGCTTCTGAATCGTTATACCCATAAGCTACAATTTTGAACCAACATTCGTCTGTAACACCGCCGGTTGGTACCATCCAGCCATCACCATTTTCAAGTACATTGTAAACGTAAGTAGTGTTCGTTATGTACATGTGGTCGATAGTACGTGCAACGCCGTCTCCAAATTCAAAATATATCAATTCGTTTTGCATTCCCATACCCGAATCGTCGATGTATCCAAAGTGAACGCAGAAGTTTTCAGAATTGTTAGCTCCACTTGTTACGTTGTAGGCTTGTAAGTCGTATGTGTAAGTTCCTTGCGAAAGGTCGTTGCCTACATAGTTGGAAATAGCGTGTCCACCATAACCGGGGAATAACGCTGTTGCCGATGGCGTGAATGAAAGTTCGGTATTTCCTTTGTCGTACCACGAATATTGTCCATTGCCGTTGCCATACTGACCATCGGTAGGGATAAACGAAGACCAATAGTTTTCTCCTTCCGTCCCTTTGTAGTCGTTGTCTTCGAATGTAAGCACTCGGAGTTCGTACAATGGTTTTGGTTCACTTGGCTCAGGATTTTCTTCGCCGTTGTTCCCGTTGTTTACGGTTGGATCTTTTTGTTCGGTTTGTCCACCTTTTGTTGGGTCGTCAGGTTCGTTACCGTCGTTTTCACACGAAGCGAAAATTGTTATACTCGCTACACAAAGTAGCATTACCCATGTTTTGAAATTTAATGTTTTCATACTAAAAAATTAATTGTTAATAAATATTATAAAAATTAAAAAGTCGTATCCTGCAACTTTTACACGCAAGGACACGACATGAAAACATTATTATTCAAAAAACTCTCTTCATTTGCTTATCAACGAAGATTTGTTTGGCATGATGAAAATAATTTTTGATTCGTCCCGTTATCCTGCGGTTTTAAATCATTTTATAGCAATGAGGTAGGTCTTCTGACTTGTCCCATTTATTGCGCCTTCCCAGTGTTAACCAGTGGCAGACGAATGCAATAAATATAAAAAGGACTCACAGCAACAGGTATTGTTTCGGATTTTCACCGAATTCCCTTTTCACTCTTTTGAAAAAAACTCCGCAAGAGCTCCTAATTGCATTGGCAAAGGTATGCTATATATTTTCTTTGACGAAAAAAATATTGTTTTTTTTATTATTTTAGAATTGTTTTAAAAAATCAATAGCCTTATTTAACCAAGCATCATTACGTAAACCATAGCGAATAGTACCTTTTTGGTAATAGTAGCGTTTAATTATTTCGTGGTTTAGTAAATCTATAATGTCTTTTTTGAATAACAAGAGGTCTTTGTTGAGGTTGGGTTTTAATTTATCGTGAAGCGATTTTATTTCTTCTTCTACATGTTCGTTGTAGCCTTCAAACTTGACAATTTCTTCTAAATTTTTAAGTATTTTTTCGCTTTGAAGGTTATATTTTGGGTTTCTTTCTTGTACAAATTCCATAAAAAGTTCGTAGTCTTTATCAGAAATTGTAAACGTTTCTGGTGAATCTATTTGTTTATATTTTCTTGCATAAGTAGTAGCATAGTCGAATATGATGTTTTCGGTATACAAGTAAAAAGCTATGTTTATAGACTGCTTTTCATTAGTAATAATACTGTCGGGTAGAATGCCACCACCATCTCTTACCGTTCGTCCGATTCGTGTTTTGAAAGTGTTTGTAAGGCTGTCGGGAATTCTGCCAACGCTCCCATCTTCGTTTCGATTGGTGTAGTCTATAGCTTGTACACAGCGTCCGCTTGGAGTGTAATATTTAGCCGTTGTAATTTTTAGATGCCCTTTGTATTTGATAGGACGAATGCTTTGTACAAGACCTTTCCCAAATGTACGTTCACCAAAAATAGTTGCTCTATCTAGATCTTGAAAAGCACCGCTCAAAATTTCGGCAGCCGATGCCGACGATCTATCCACAAGTATTGCTAAAGGGAGATTCAATGCCATTGGCTCTTTGCTAGTTTTGTAAGAAAAATTATTGTTATTTGTACGTCCTTTTGTTGATACTATTTCTGTACCTTTTTCTACAAAAAGGCTGGCAATCTTAACAGCTTCGTCTATCAATCCTCCTCCATTGCCACGCAAGTCGATAATTAAACTTTTAATATGCTTTTTATTCATTAAAAAACTTAAAGCTGCTTTGAATTCAGAGTAAGCTTTGTCGTTGAATTCCGAAAGAAGAATATAGCCAATGCTGTCAGAAAACGTTGTGTAATAACTGATGGGGTGAAACTGAATTGTTTCGCGAATCATAGTCTTTTTTATAAGTTTCTTTTCACCAGGGCGTTTTACAACTATTTGAAAAGATGTACCGGGAGCACCCTTTAGCATTGAACTAACGTCGGCAGTCGATTTGTTTTCGGTGTTTTTCCCATCAATAGAAACGATAATATCGCCACAACGTAAATCCATTTTTTGTGCGGGAAAACCTTCGTATGGTTCAGAAATGACAACGTTGTTGTCATGTTGCATAATAACGGATCCAATCCCTCCGTATTCGCCCGAAGTCATTAGTTTAAGTTCTTCTGCTTGTTTTTCAGGTATATAAACGGTGTAAGGATCTAGAGTTGATAGTACGGCATTGATAGTTTTCTCACTTAAGTCGTCGTTGTTGATGCTGTCTACATAAAACAGATTTAATTCTTGCATTACAGAATTGTATATGTCTGAATTTTTCGATAATTCAAACAATGTGTTATTTGCTCTTGTTGTTATTGTAAAACAACATAAACATAAAAAGGTAAAAAGTGTCTTTGTTTTCATTATTACGCTATGTTTCGTTCTTTTTTGATGGTTTCGTAGGCTTTTTGAATTTCTTTGAACTTTTCTTCGGCTTGTTTTTTTATCTTTTCGCCCAAGTTATTCACTTTGTCGGGGTGGAACTTCATAGCCATTTTTCGATAAGCTTTTTTAAGTTCGTCGTCGGTGGCGTCTTTTGTGATATTAAGCACTTTGTAAGCCCAATCGGTATTGGTTTTGCTTCCAACAAACATGGCTTTGATGGACTCAAAGTCGCTCTGCGAAATAAGGTTGCGTGCTGCGGTATGAATAACGTTGATTTCGCTTTCGGAAACCAACCCATCGGCAGCGGCAATCATAAAAAGCAAATGCACAAGCTCGGTGCGTTGCGAGTAGTTGAAATAAAGGCTTGCTTGCTGCGATATTTCGGCAACGTTGTAATTTTGTTTCAAAAACTCTTTCAACAATTGCAAAGCCTCCAAAGCTCCTTCTTCGCCAAATGTTCTTACAAGAAATTGTTTTACAACGTTCAGTTCTGTTTTTTTTACGGTGCCATCTGCTTTCATTACGCTTGCAAAAAGCAGTAGTAGCACCATACGAAAATCGTTTTGAACGGTTTGTCTCCTTGATGAGTTAGTGGTTTTATACTCTTTTCCACTTGATAGCATAGAGGTAAGCACTACGCCAACTACAGCCCCGATTGGTCCGCCCAAGACAAATCCAAGTCCTCCTGCAAAAAGATATTTTCCTAATGACATTTTTCTAGTTTGTTATTTTTTTTGTTTGCGAAAATAGGTTGTTTTTGTGTAAAAATCTTCATTGGAAAAGTTATAAATCCTTAACTAAAACCTTTTGTAAGGTTTTTAAGTGATTTTCTTTTGTTTCTAACATTTTTTGCCAAATTTTTTCGGACAAATCGTTGTTTTTGAGTTTGAAATTTTCGTTCCCGATATTCTCGATTCGTTCAATAAGTAAAGCTAAAGTTATTTTATGCGTATCAAGTGCAGGAACGTAAGTTTTTCGGTTGGCTTGTTCGATGTAAGTCTCGCGTACAATTTCGGTTTCGGTAAGCAACGCCAAAATGTCTTGCGTAAGTTTTATTGGAATGTTGTATTTGTTGGCAATGTCTTGATCGGAAACGGGCGATTCGTTGTTGTCGAAACGTACGATGATTTCTTTCAACACAATGATAGTTGCATAATCTTTGAAACGGCGACTGATGTGTTTTGTTTCTTTCTCAAAATTATGAAATGCTATGTTTTGGCTAACGTAACTCAATTTTGCCCCATAAAGCACTATCACCCACGAAATTTGCAGCCAAAAAAGAAGTAATGGAAGGAATGCAAAACTTCCGTAAACGGCATTGTATTTTGTAAGATTTATTTGTCCTGTAATGTACAAGTATTGAAAAATTTGGAATAATGTTCCTGCAACAATACCTGCGAAAAGTGCGTGAGTGAATCCCACTTTTGTGTTAGGAATGATAACGAATATAAAGGTAAACAATATCCAATAAACAAAAAGTGGAAGCAATGTGATAAGCACTTTGTATACACCAGAGAGAAAGATGTTTTCGGTGTGTTGAGTCATGTATTCAATGTATGGATCAATCATATTAGAAAGACTTGTAGCAATTACAATAAGTACTGGTACAAGTAACATCAGCGAAAAATAGGTGGTAAACTGACGGATGAATGAACGCGATTTTTTTACATTCCAAACATCGTTGAAGTTGTTTTCGATTTGGCGAAACATACTCATTACCGACCACAGCAGAACAGCTATACCGATACCAACGAAGAGCCCGCCATGTGCTTGATCGAGGTAGTTGCTTACA
>JAGCAG010000063.1 GCA_017652785.1 Paludibacteraceae bacterium
CCTTCCGATTTGGTTTATTCTGGAACAAAGAAATTGACCGATAAGATTGCAGAAACAGGTTTGGATGCAGGGAAGTTGGTGCTTTCTCCAACAAGAACTTATGCTCCTGTTGTCAAAAGAATTTTAACTGAACTTCGTTCGGAAATTCATGGAATGATACATTGTACTGGAGGTGCTCAAACAAAAATTCTTCATTTTATCGATGCACTGAAAGTGGTGAAGAATAATCTTTTCCCAATTCCTCCTCTTTTTGAGTTGATTCAGAAAGAATCTGGAACTGATTGGAGCGAGATGTATAAAGTGTTCAACATGGGGCATCGCTTGGAAATCTATTTGCCCGAACAGTATGCTCAACAAATTATTTCCATTGCAAAAGAGTTTAATATTGATGCACAAATTGTAGGTTACTGTGAGCCATCAGATAAAGCAGAACTCTTTATAGAATCACCTTACGGAAAATTCCATTACGAAAAATAAGAAAGAGTTTGGAAGAGATAAAAACAATAACAGTATTCTGCGCTTCGAGTTCAAAAATCGACGATTGTTACTTTGAAGAGGCAAGAAAGTTTGGCGAAGTTTTGGCGAAAGAAAACATCGCTTGTTGCAATGGCGCAGGATCGATTGGTTTGATGAATGAGCTTTCCGAAGCAGTACTGGAGAATGGAGGGAAAGTTATAGGTGTTATTCCTCAGTTTATGTGTGAAATGGGGTGGCAACACGACGGGCTGACTGAACTTAAGGTGGTAAATTCGATGCACGAACGGAAGGAAATGATGGCAAATCTTGGAGATGCTTCTGTTGCTTTAGCTGGTGGAATTGGAACTCTCGAAGAACTTTTTGAAATTATCACTTGGAAACAACTCGGGTTGTATTCAAAGCCAATAGTTATTTTGAATACAAATGGTTTCTTCGACAAAATCTTGGATTTTTTAGATCAACTTGTTGAGCAAAATTTCATGCGAGAAGAACACCGAAAAATGTGGAAAGTGGTTGAACGGGCAGAAGATATTCTTCCCACAATTCGTAGTTTTGAAGTTTGGGATAAGAATATCAGGAAAATTGCAGCAATCAAGTAATGATAGGAGTTGTTCAACATATTTCAACCTTTTTACCAATGATAGAAAGAACCGATAGTTTTCCTTCTTCATTTGCTACAATAGGTTTGTTGGTTGCTTTTATTCTATATTGTTTTCTTTTCCCAAGAGGGAAAGAGTTGTTTTTTCTATTTTTTAGAAGTTATTGGGAAAAAGAAACTCGTGTAAATTTTGATTCGAACCAAAACAACTTTTTGCTCAAATTCGTATTTCTATTAGGGACGTTTACTTGTTATGGTTTTTTTGTTTTTCGTTTACTTAATCATCAATTTATTTACGAAGTCCCAAATTGGATTTATGTTTGCTCTTTCTCGTTGCTGTTTTTTGTCGCTTTTTGGGTGAAAATAGCAATTGTCTATTCCCTTGGATATGTTTTTGGGTTATCTAAATCTGTAAGTTTGTTTGTAAAAGAAGTTATTAGTCTTTTTTCTCTGAATTTTTTAGTGCTATTCCCTTTGCTTATACTATATCTATTTGTCGTAGGTATTTCCTCCTTTTTTTGGTTGAATATGGTTGTTGCAGTAGCATTACTTAGTTTTATTTTGTTGTTTATTAAATTGTTTCGATTATTCTTTCAAGGTTTTTCTTCTTTATTTTATATATTTTTGTACCTTTGTGCCCTGGAAATTTTGCCTATTTTTCTTATTATAAAGGTAATTTCTGATGAGTTTTTAATTGTCAAATTTTAATATTTAATCAATTGAAAGTAAAGAAGATACTGGTTTCTCAACCAAAACCACTTTCCGAAAATTCTCCCTATTTTGATATTATTGAAAAGTTTGGAGTGAAGATAGATTTTCGACCTTTTATAAAGGTTGAACCCGTCCCAACGAAGGAATTCAAAGAACAGAAGGTGTCTATTTTGAATCATTCGGCGATTGTTTTTACTTCTCGTAACGGAATTGATCATTTCTTTAGAATTTGTGGAGATTTGCGAATAACTGTTTCCGAAAAAACAAAGTATTTCTGTCAGTCGGAACAAATAGCTCTTTATTTGCAGAAGTTTATTCACTATCGTAAGCGTAAAGTCTTTTTCCCAGAAACAGGAAAATTACCTGATTTGCTCAATATGGTAGGAAAAAATCCTGATGAAAATTTTTTGGTTGTTCTTCCAGAGCAGTACAATGAGGATATTGTGAAACAACTTGATGCAAAACAAGTAAAATATCGCATTACTTGGATGTATAGAACCGTAAGTAACGATTTTCAGGAAGGAGAGAAGTTTGACTATGATATGTTGGTGTTCTTTTCGCCACAAGGAATTTCTTCATTGTTGAAAAACTTTCCAAATTTTGAGCAAGGAGAGATAAAAATAGCTTGTTTTGGAACAACCACAGCTAAAGCTGTCAATGACGCTAATTTGCGTTTGGATTTGGCCGTTCCAACGCCAACTTGCCCTTCGATGGCAAGTGCTTTGTATCAGTACATCAAAGAAAATCATAAAACAAAAAAATAATCAAATTGTTTTTGTTTGGATGCTGCATGAAGCGTTTTGAGAATTCTCAAAACGCTTCTCTTTTTGGAGAACGTTTAATCTGAACAAAATTGAAATTATTTGTATTTTTGCACCTATTAAGAAACGATGAAAAATAAGTATATTTTTGCTTTAAGTGCGATTGCGTTGATTGTGGTGTTGAACCTTTGTTTGCAACGCAGTTTTTTTCGAGTAGACCTGACCTCGGAAAAGCGGTTTAGCATATCCGATAATACTAAAGATTTAATGAAAAACCTTCAGTCTCCTATTTTGGTTAAGGTTTATCTTGACGGAGATTTGAATTCAGGTTTTTTGCGTTTGAAAAATTCGTTGCGAGAGTTGCTCGATGAGTTCTCTGTTTATGCAAAAAACGATATAGAATATACGTTTATAAATCCATCTCAAGCTGATTCGGAAGAAGAACGAATGAAAAACTACGAGCGTTTGGAGCAACGAGGTTTAACTCACACCACTATTTATGAACGAGACAATGAGGGAAAAATGATTCAAAAAATGGTTTTCCCTTGGGCTGAAATCGTTACAGAAAAGGATACTTTTCCTGTCAATTTATTGAAAAATATAGCGGGTAATTCTGGCGCGGAAAATTTGAACATTTCCATCGAAAATTTAGAATTTGAGCTAACTGATGCAATACGAATTTTGAACTCTAAGCAAGTGCAAAAAATTGCATTTCTAGAAGGTCATGGAGAATTAACCGAAGAGTTTGTATATGATATTTCTTCTGCTTTTAGTCGTTATTTTCAAGTCGATAGAGGAGTTATTGGTACCGATGCCTCCGTTTTGAACGATTATAAAGCTATTGTTGTTGCAAAACCAGATTCTTCTTTTAATGAAACGGAAAAGTATATTATAGATCAGTACATAATGAACGGAGGTCGGGTACTTTGGTTGCTCGATGGTGTGCAGATGTCGATGCAGCAACTTGTGGAACAAGGCACTTCTCCTGCCATTTCGTTGGATGTCAATTTGAGCGATTTGTTGTTCCGCTATGGAGTGCGTATAAATAACGCTTTAGTTCAAGATGTTCAGTGTGTGCAAATGCCTCTTAATGTTTCTGCGTCATCGGCGCCCCAATACGAGGCTGTTCCTTGGATTTTTTCTCCTATTTTGCTTACTTCTCCTCAACATCCTATAACTCGGAATCTTTCTCAAGTAAAAGCGGATTTTTGTTCGTATGTCGATTTTACGGGAGAAAATCTTTCTCAGAAAGCATCCATTTTGTTGGCAACTTCATCTGCTTCTCACATTGTGCAAGTTCCTGCAATGATAGATTTGAACGAGATAGTTTCTGGCTTTGATGATCATTACTTCAACACTTCTTTTGTTCCTGTAGCAGTAGCTCTCGAAGGCGTTTTTTCTTCTGGTTTTCAAAATAGAATGCTTCCTAAAGGCATTGAAAATGCAAAACCTCAAAAAGGTCAGAGTGTGGAAACTAGAATGGTAGTTATTGCTGATGGCGATATTATTAAAAACGAAATTGTTCCAACAGCAAACGGATATCAAGTTCTTCCTGTTGGTTATGACCGATATTCTGGAATGCAATTTGGTAATCGTGATTTTATCCTAAATGCATTGCTCTATCTGACTGACGATGAGGGCTGGATAAATCTTCGTAATCGCACATTCAAACTGCGGATGCTGAACAAAAAGACTACTCTTGAGCAAAAAACATTGATTAAATGGACAAATCTGTTGTTGCCCATATTCCTTCTTTTGGTTTTTGGAAGTGTGTATTTGTCGGTAAGATATTTTTATTACAGAAAAAAGTAAAAAAATCTTTATTCCTAAATCCACGAATCGATGGCACAATATATTGAGATTAAGAATGCTCGAACCCATAATCTAAAAGGGATTGATGTAAAAATTCCTCATAATAAACTTGTTGTAATTACAGGTCTTTCGGGTTCTGGAAAGTCTTCTTTGGCTTTTGATACGTTGTATGCTGAGGGTCAGCGTCGCTATGTAGAAAGCCTATCGGCTTATGTTCGCCAGTTTATGGGAAAAATTCAGAAACCAGAAGTTGATTCGATAAAAGGAATCGCTCCTGCTATTGCTATTGAACAAAAGGTCAGTGTCCGAAATTCTCATTCGACAGTTGGAAGTTCTACTGAAATTTACGATTATCTTCGTTTGCTTTTTGCTCGAATTGGAAAAACTTATTCTCCAATATCTGGAAAGGAGGTGAAGTGCGATACGGTTGATTCTGTTTGCGATTTCGTGGAAACTCTACCCAAAGGATGTAAGTTTGTTCTTCTCAGTAAGATAAAAGAGCAAAAGGATAAAACTATTAAAGAGCAACTCTCTTTGCTTATTCAGCAGGGTTTTTCTCGTGTATCGTGTAATGGAGAATACGTTCTTATTCAAGATTTTCTAGAGAATAAAAAAACTGATTCCAACGAAATTTTCTTAGTGATTGATCGCCTGTCGAACGCAAAAACGCAGGAGTTTCGGAATCGATTAGCTGATTCGTTGGGTACGGCTTTTTATGAAGGAAACGGAAGTTGCCTTATTGAAGTTTTTGGTGATAATAATGAGGTAAAACGATACAATTTCTCAAAAGAATTTGAAATCGATGGAATTAAGTTCGAAACTCCAACCGAACAATTTTTCAACTTCAATAGTCCACTTGGTGCTTGTTCGCATTGTAGCGGTTTTGGCAAGGTAATAGGCATTGATGAAGATTTGGTTATTCCAAATAAATCGCTTTCTATTTACGAAAATGCTGTGGCTTGTTGGCGTGGAGAAGTGATGGGAGAATGGCAAAAAATGGTTGTTTTCAACGCTGCAAAATGCAATTTTCCTATTCATAAGCCTTACAACGAACTTTCGGTAGAACAACAAAAAATGCTTTGGGACGGAACTCCCTATTTTGAAGGAATAAATTCGTTTTTCAAGTTTGTTGAAACTCAACAATACAAAGTTCAGTATCGGGTAATGTTGGCTCGCTACAGAGGCAGAACAACTTGTCCAGAGTGCAAAGGAGCACGGCTTAGAAAAGAGGCACAATGGATAAAAGTTGGAGGAAAATCAATTGTTGAGTTGATAACGATGCCCATTTCTGAACTGAAAATATTTTTTGATAACTTGGTTCTTTCTGAAAACGATGCATTAATTGCCAAACGATTGTTGTTGGAAATTAAAAACAGAATTCGGTTCATTTCCGAAGTGGGTTTGGGTTATTTGCGACTTGATCGTCCGTCTAATACACTTTCAGGAGGAGAAAGTCAACGGATTAATTTGGCAACTTCGCTTGGTGGAAGTTTAGTTGGTTCGCTTTACGTACTCGATGAACCAAGCATCGGTCTACATTCTCGCGATACGGGTTTGCTTATAAAAGTATTAAAAGAGCTTCGTGATGCAGGGAATACCGTAGTGGTTGTGGAGCACGACGAAGATATTATTCGTGCTGCTGATTATGTTATAGATATTGGCCCGAACGCAGGAAGACTCGGTGGAGAGGTCGTTTTTCAAGGGAGTTATGAAAAGTTGCTTAAGGAGCAAAATCTTGAAAATTCGCATACCTATAACTATTTGTTGGGAAAAGAAAAAATCCAAATTCCAAGTTTCAGAAAAAAAACAACAAATTTTATTGAAGTTGTTGATGCTCATTTGCATAACCTGAAACATATTAACGTGAAATTTCCGTTAAACACAATGACTGTTGTAACAGGAGTTTCTGGGAGTGGCAAGTCTTCTTTAGTAAAAAATGTATTGTACGAAGCACTTCAACGATACTTTTCTTCTTCGGAAAATGTCAACCTAAATGAATTGAAAGGAAGTTTACATCTTCTCAAAAATGTTGAGTTAGTCGATCAAAATCCGATAGGAAAAACATCCCGTTCAAATCCTGCAACTTACCTAAAAGCTTATGACGAAATTCGTCGTCTTTTCGCCGAACAACCTTTGGCAAAACAAATGCGTTTTACGGCAGCGTATTTTTCTTTCAACGTAGATGGTGGACGTTGTGAAGCTTGTCAAGGAGAAGGTACCATATCGGTTGAGATGCAATTTATGGCAGATGTAAAAATGGAGTGTGAGGTTTGCCACGGAAAACGTTTTAAAGCAGATGTTTTAGAGGTTTTATACAAAGAAAAGAATATTTACGATGTACTTGAAATGACTGTTAATCAGGCGATAGAGTTTTTCTCTGAAGAAAAAAGCATTATAAAAAGGTTAAAACCTTTGCAAGATGTAGGTCTTGGCTATATAAAGTTAGGACAATCATCTTCTTCGCTTTCTGGAGGAGAAAATCAACGTGTAAAATTAGCTGCCTTTTTAGCAAACGAACGCCAAGATCCAACTCTTTTTATTTTCGATGAACCGACGGTTGGCTTGCATTTTCACGATATAAGCGTGCTTCTTTCGTCGCTTAATGCACTTGTGAAACGAGGACATACGTTGGTTATTGTGGAGCATAATATGGACGTAATTAAGTGCGCCGACTATATAATCGATATGGGAAAAGAGGGTGGAGCAGAAGGCGGAAATCTTGTGTTTGCGGGAACTCCAGAAGACCTTTTGGAGTGTAAAGAGAGTTACACCGCACAATTCTTAAAGGAAAAATTAAAAAACTAATCTTTTTTTTCTCCTATACTTTTGAGGTAAAAAAGAATTTGTTCAAGTAGTTCGTTTTCAGTTGGGGTTTTGTCGAACTGGATCATTAAATCAAGAAGTTGTGGCACGGAGTTTTGTTGTCCGCATTTTGTTTTTGCATTTGATGTTGCAACAAGAATATTTGCTACGGTATTCTCGGGTTGAATTAGATTTATAAGAACGTCGCAAGGCGTATTTTTTATCCATTCCATCGTTATTTTTGGTGGATTCTTGAATAGAGTCAGATCTTTTTTTGTTAGAACTTTATCAAAAATAGCTTGAGTACTTTCTCTTTTTTTGTCTTTTGTGGTTAAAAATCCAAAGACAATAACGTGCTTTTCTGCAAAAATCTTTCGCAATTCGTGAGTGCGTTTATTCATCTCTTCAATGCTTTTCCCTTCGATTAAAACTAGAAAAGAGATTGCACTTCCCCAATTTACAAAGGCTTTGTTTGGACGCTTTGTTTTCTTTAAAATTTTATTTAATCGAAATTTTGACATTGTTTTCAACAAAAAGATGTTTGATTTTGGCAAAGGTAGAAAAACGTAGTGAAATAATAACATTTTGAACAAAAGAAACAAATGTTAGCGAATTTTGTACATTTGCAAAAAACATATTACAACGATGAAAAAAGAAGATTTGCGCATTATATATATGGGGACTCCCGAGTTTGCTGTGGAATCCTTGAAAGCTTTGGTTGAAAACGATTTTAATGTTGTGGCTGTGGTTACTATGCCCGATAAACCGATTGGTAGAGGTCATAAAGTGCAATCTTCGCCAGTAAAGGAATATGCCGTTGCTCAAAAAATTCCTGTTTTGCAGCCAGAACGACTGAAAGACGAAAGTTTTTTGGCAGAATTAAGGTCATTCAATGCCGATTTGCAGATTGTGGTGGCGTTTAGAATGCTTCCAGAAGTTGTTTGGGCAATGCCACGTTTAGGAACCTTCAACTTGCACGCCTCGCTTTTGCCGCAATACAGAGGTGCAGCTCCTATCAATTGGGCAATTATAAATGGAGAAACAAAAACCGGAGTAACAACGTTTTTCTTGCAACACGAAATTGATACGGGAAATATTATCCTTCAAGAATCTGTTGCGATTTTACCCGAAGAAAATGTTGGAAATCTTCATGATAAATTGATGCATATAGGAGCCAAAAGTGTTGTAAGAACTGTTGAAATTATTCTTTCGGAAAAAGTAAATGCAATTCCTCAGCAAGAAGATGAAGAGTTAAAATTGGCTCCAAAAATTTTCAAAGATACTTGCCGAATCAATTGGGAAAAAAGCGGAGAAAGCATTCATAATTTTGTTCGTGGTTTGTCGCCTTATCCTGCTGCGTGGTGCGAACTTTTACAAGATAATTCCGATGCTGTGGTGCTGAAGGTTTTTGAGACAAAGTTTGAAAAAATATCTCATCAAATGCCTCTCAAAAGTATTTTGACCGATGGAAAATCTTATCTAAAAGTGGCGGTTAATGATGGTTTTCTGCATTTGAAAACCATCCAGATACAAGGAAAAAAACGCATGAATGTTTCTGATTTCTTGATGGGTTTTAGAACTATAAATAGTTGTAAAATAGTGTAGAGATAGAGTTCGGGCAAAGTGGAGCCAAACGTAAAGTAAGTTTAGGCAGGAGATTGAGTTAATAGCTATAGAGATTCTTCAGCGGCTCGTATGAGCAGATTGCAAAGGCAATACAACGATTTTCGACTGTCCCCAAGTTGGATATGGTAAACTATTGGGAGCAGGTTGTTTTCTCGTGGATTACGGGCAATGCCGATATGCACCTGAAAAACTTTTCGCTATATAGCAAGGAGCAGGGGAAATATGTTCTTACGCCAGCATACGATATGCTCTCCACCGACATTGCAATGCAACGTTGCATTTTAGGTAATAATTTGATAATCATTTATTCTTTTTGTAATTTTACACTGTTATAAAACAGCCTATTTCCTCATGTTTAAAAAATACGACAAGGTTGCATATATAATTACACTTTCCCTGCTTTCTGTTTTTGTGTTGATGAGTTGCTTCCCTGCGCTGAGTGCAGTCGGCGGTTTTGTAACCCCGCCTGTGGCACTTTTTGTGGGATTGGTCTACGCGCTTTTGTTCGGCAAGCCTTTTGCATCATTCAACAAGAAGATGTCTAAGGTATTGTTGCAGTATTCCGTCGTCGGGCTTGGATTCGGAATGAATCTTTATGAGTCGCTTGCATCGGGCGGCAGCGGTATGTTGTTCACTATAGTTTCAGTATTCGGTACTTTGGTTATCGGATGGTTCATCGGCCGCAAATTGTTGGGAGTGGACAGAAATATATCCTATCTGATAAGTTCGGGAACTGCCATCTGTGGTGGTAGCGCAATAGCTGCCGTCGGTCCGGTCATCAAGGCTAAGGATAATGAGATGTCTGTGGCATTGGGATGTGTCTTTATTCTGAATGCCGTTGCGCTTTTTATTTTTCCGGCCATTGGTGAGTTGCTTGGTCTCACCCAACAGCAGTTTGGCACTTGGGCGGCTATAGCTATTCACGACACAAGTTCGGTGGTAGGTGCCGGAGCTGCGTATGGCGAGGAGGCGTTGCAGGTGGCAACAACCATTAAACTCACAAGAGCATTGTGGATTATTCCGGTGGCGCTGTTTACCTCTTTTCTGTTCAAGAGCGAGGGAAAGAAGGTCTCTGTGCCTATGTTTATTATCCTCTTTGTGTTGGCTATGGTGGTGAATACCTATCTGTTTAGCCGTTTCGAAGTGGGAGTTGTTGTTGGTGATACTATAAATCTTGTTGCCCGTAAACTGTTGACTATTACTCTGTTCTTTATCGGAGCCTCATTGTCGATTGATGTGCTTAAAAGCGTGGGCTTGAAGCCGCTGTTGCAGGGTGTACTGCTATGGATTGTGATTAGCATTGCTTCGCTTGCTTATATTTGTCTTATCTGATTGTAGTGTGGTCCGGAAAAGAGCATTTACTGAATAACGGAGCATTCCTATATTCCTCCCTGAATTTGAAACCTTTTATCTGAAGCATTTGTTCTTCCAATAAAAATGTTTCAGTATGAAAAGGAAACGGAAGGACTAAAAAACTTTATATCTTTTGATTTATCCTTCTTTCATCTTTTGTAAGATGTCATAAGCTTGTTGCACACTTGTAATCTTTTGAATTACAAAAGAGCGTTTTCCATCATTTTCGCGCAAATGACAACCTTTTGGGTTTTGTACAATGTAGCGCAATATGTTTCCGAAAACTTCCGATTGGTAATAGGCTTTGTTTGTTTCTGGAACAAGATAAGCAATGAGTTTTTCGTTTTTCATAACAAGGCGTTCGAACCCGAGTTGTTGTGCCAACCATCTCAGACGTATCATTTGAATCAAATTTCTAGATTCCAACGGAATTTTTCCAAAACGATCCTCAATATCTCTTTCAAAAATGGAGAGTTCCTGTTCGTTTTTCATATTGTCTAAAGTTCTGTAAAGCGACATTCTTTCGGCAACGTTTTCGATATAATAAACAGGAAACATAAGTTCCAAATCTGATTCAATAACGCAGTCGGTTACAAACTCTTTTTTAGTTTCTTGATACAAATCGGCAAATTCTTCGTTTTTAAGTTCTTCTACCGCTTCTTCTAATATTTTTTGGTACGTTTCGTATCCGATATCAGCAATAAATCCGCTTTGCTCTGCTCCCAACATATTTCCTGCCCCTCGAATATCTAAATCTTGCATTGCAATGTTGAATCCACTGCCTAAATCGGAAAAACTTTCCAATGCTTTTAGCCGTCTTTGTGCGTCGAGTGTAAGATCTTTCATCGCAGGAGCAATGAGGTAACAATATGCTTTTTTGTTGCTTCGTCCAACTCTGCCTCGTAATTGGTGCAAATCTGTTAAACCGAACGATTGTGCTTTGTTCACAATAATTGTATTGACGTTTGGAATGTCAATGCCAGATTCTATTACTGTTGTTGCAATCAGAACATCGTATTCGTAGTCGATAAAATCGAGTAAAACTTCTTCTAATTTTTCGGGTGGTAATTGTCCGTGGGCAATTCCAATGCGAACGTTTGGTAATATTCTCTTCAAGATAGAAGCGTATTTTTCTATGCTCTGAATTCTATTATGAATAAAGAAAACTTGTCCGTTACGATTCATTTCCCGTTCAATAACTTCTTTGATGATATCTTCGTTAAAATCAATGATTTCTGTACTTATTGGGTAGCGATTTGGAGGTGGAGTAGTAATCACCGATAAATCTCTTGCTCCCATCAGTGAAAATTGTAATGTACGAGGAATTGGTGTTGCCGTTAGAGTTAAAGTGTCTACGTTTGATTTTAATTGTTTGAGTTTTTCTTTTACAGCAACGCCAAACTTCTGCTCTTCATCAATAATGAGCAAACCTAAATCATTGAATTGGACGTCTTTTCCTATAATTCGGTGTGTCCCAATAAGAATCTCTATTTTCCCTTCGGCAGTATCTTTTAGAATTTGCTTTACGTCGGAAGCTTTTCGCATCCGACTAACGTATTCTATTCTGCAAGGCAAATTTTTGAGTCGTTCGGTAAATGTTTTGTAATGCTGAAAAGCTAATACGGTTGTAGGAACTAAAACAGCTACTTGTTTCCCATCTGTTGCTGCTTTGAATGCTGCTCGAATGGCAATTTCGGTTTTTCCAAAACCAACATCTCCACAAATCAATCGATCCATAGGAATAGGTTTTTCCATATCTTGTTTCACTTCTGCAGTTACCTTTAGTTGGTCGGGTGTGTCTTCGTAAATAAAAGAAGCTTCAAGTTCGTTTTGCAAATAACTATCGGGAGAAAAGGCAAAACCTTTTTCGGAGAGACGCTTGGCGTAAAGGGCAATGAGATCGCGAGCAATATCTTTTACTTTGCTTTTTGTTCTTTCTTTCATTCGCTTCCAAGCGCCTGTCCCAAGTTTATTTATTTGAGGAGTTTCTCCATCTTTTCCTCTATATTTTGAGATGCGATGCAAACTATGAATGCTCACCAGAACGATGTCGTTGTTTTTGTAAATCAACTTTATTACTTCCTGTTGTTTCCCGTTGATATCGGTTTTTAACAATCCTCCAAATTGCCCAATTCCGTGATCCGTATGTACGATAAAATCGCCAATTTTAATTTGGTTTAGTTCCTTAATCATTATCGCTGCTTTGGCATTTCGGGTATGGTCCGTTTTTAGTGAAAATTTGTGGAAGCGTTCAAAAATTTGATGATCGGTAAAACAACAAATGCGATTGTCTTGATCAATAAATCCTTGATGAATGGTTGTTTTTATTGGTGTAAATTGAATTTTGTCTTCTCTCTCAGCAAAAATAGCAGCGATTCTATCTGTTTGTTTTTCACTGTCACTTGCAATAAAAATTTTGAATCCATCGTCTTGAAGTAGAAGAAGTTTGTCTGCTACTAAATCGAAGTTTTTATGAAACAATGGTTGTGGAGCGATTGAAAAATTTAAATCAGCATTGTCCTTTACAAAATCAATTGAGAAGAGATTGGAAATTAAATTCAAAAAATCCTTTTTTTGAACAAAGAGATGTTCTGAATTTTCTGTTTCTACGAGTACTTGTTCTATCCGTTGTAGAGTTCGTGTTCTGTTTTGAAAAATTAAAACACTGTCGTTCGGCAAAAGCGAAAAAAACGGAACTTTTTTCACATCTTTTTCGTTTTGAATGTCAGAAAGAATAGAAATATGTTCAATTTTGTTGAGCGAAAGTTGTTTTTCTATATCAAAAACACGAATACTATCAATTTTATCGTCAAAAAAGTCGATGCGATAAGGATAATCGTTGGTAAACGAAAATACATCTACGATGCTTCCTCTCAATGAAAATTGTCCAGGTTGATAAACAAAATCTACTTGTTGAAATCCATATTCAAAAAGTGAGTCAATAACAAATTCAATGTCAATTTCCTCTCCAACGGAAAGAGTAAGTGTTTTTGAATTAATTTCGTTCATTGTTGGAACTAATTCCATTAAACTATCGGTTGTGCCAACAATGAGGGATTTTTCTCCCTTTGCCAAACGATTTAGTACTTCGGTGCGAAGAATAACGTTTTCTTGCAGGATTTTAGAAAACTGATTATCATTTTTGTAGGAAGAAGGGAAAAATAAGGCCTTTTCACCGATTAATTTGGCAATATCGTTGTAGTTGTATAACGCAACTTCTTCTTCTTCACAAATAAAAATGATATTTCTGTTTGTTTGTTCGAATAGTTTGGAAAGCAAAAATCCACATACTGAAGTATGATGTAACCCTGAAAAAGAAATCGATTTCTTCCGCTTGAAAATATCCGATAAATCAGTGGTTTTCAAATAATTTTTATAAAAATCGATTAGTTCCATTCTGAATAATAATTACTAATTATAATAGCCAAAAACTTTTATAAAAGTAGTAATTTTTTGAGGAACAGAAAAAGAAGAAAACAACATAGCCTAAAGTCTGTAATTTGTAGCAATAAAAAATGTAAAAGGAATTTATTACCTTTGCCATTAAACTTCTAAAAGTCATCAAAAAAACGTTAAAAATAGCGCTAATAAGCATTGCTGTCGTAGCCACGATAGCAACTGTTTGTGCCTTTGTTTGGAGGGAAAAGGTTCAACAATTTTTGATACAAAATATAGAAAACTCTTTAGGGGAAGTTTTAGGAACATCAGTTTCTATTGAAGACATTAACTATCAGCCTTTTGACAAAATTCTTATTCAGGGATTATCACTAAAAGATAAAGCTAACGAAGATTTGTTGTTTATTGATGTTGCTGAGTGTGATTTTGGAATTATGCCTTTATTTTATGGCGAATTAGTTTTTGATTACCTGAAAATTTCCAACACAACATTCAATATCAAAAAAGAAGAGAGTGGTACGAACTTGGATTTTATTTTTTCTCGTTTCAGGTCAGATGGGAGCAAAAAAACTCGTTTTCGTCGAATAATCCTAGAGAATTGTTCTCTAAATTTCTTAGATGAGAAGAAAAAACAAATGTTGAAAAAAGGAGTTTTTAATCCTAATGATATTTCTATTGGTGAAATCAATTCTGAAATTAATATTGACATTCTCACGAAAAAATCTTTTGAAGGGAAAATTAACTATTTGAATTTCAAAGAACTTCATTCTAATTTTATTTTTGAACAACTAAAAACAAATGTCAAATTAAATGATAGTTCGCTTTTTGTTTCGGAACTTTTGCTACAAACTCAACATTCAAAGATAGAATTTGATACAATGGTCACGACGTTTCCTTCGCTTGACGAACTGAAAAAACTTTCTGATGACGTGACCTTCAACATAAAATTACGACCTTCTTATGTTGAAATGAGTGATTTTGGAGGTTTTTATCCAATGCTAAAAAAACTTTCTGATAGACTTTCCATTGATGGTGAAATAGAAGGAAATCCTAATCATTTGGTTTGCCCAAATTTGTTAATAGATTATGGGAAAGACATTCATTTTGATGGCGATTTTGAGATATCGGATTTGATAAACGAAGAAAAACCATACATATCTGCAGACATCAATAAACTGAATTTTAAAGTTTTTGCTTTTCAAGATATTTTGGCTGTTATTAGAAATAAGCCTACAATATTTCCACAACGATTAAGTCGTTTGGGTGATTGTACATATAGGGGAAAAATAGACGGATTCTTTGACAAAATAGAACTTTTGGGAACTCTTTACTCTGGTATCGGGAATGTACATACCGACATTATTTTGGCATCGAAAAATAATTTTTCTGACATAAAAATTGATGGGAATATAAAAACTCGGAATCTGCGATTAGGAGAAATTCTTGATCCAAAATGGCAAGTGGGTTCGATTTCTTTCAACACCAAAGGTTTTGCAATGTTTGGAGAAAATACTCCTATTCAAGGGAATGTTGATTTATTAGTGGATAAACTCAACTTTCGAAATTACGATTATGAAAATTTAAAAATGAAGGGGCATTTTCTCCAAAAAGCATTCGATGGAGAGATGCATTTTGATGATAAAAATGGAGAATTGCATCTTCTTGGAGCTTATGATTTAGACAAAATCTCTCCAAAATTCAATTTTGACGCAAAGCTTACACACTTTAATCCCTGTGCAATGAATCTTATCGATACTTTCCCCGATTTGAGTTTGTCTCTTGCTGTTCGTGCTAATTTCGAAGGAGGAACATTGGATAATATGAATGGGACTCTATCGTTTGATAGTTTGGATATAAAAAATGGAGAAAAGACTTTTCTCCTTCCTCAATTGCTGATTTCATCGGCAGAAAAAAACAATGAAAGAAATCTTTCTGTGCAATCAGATTTGGTTTCTGGTTTTGTGGCTGGAGAATTTATTTTTGCTTCACTAAACCAAAGTGTAATGCATTTTGTTAGCAAGTATGTCCCATCTTTTTCTAACAAAGAATATGCTTCTCCTCACAAAAATGATTTTACGTATAAAATTGATTTTTCTCAAATAGACGAACTTTGCAATGTATTTAATTTCCCTTGGCAAGTAAGAGATGATATTGGGATTTTTGGTTTTTACGATGATGTCAATGAAAAACTTTCTTTCAATTTGAGAGTTCCTGACCTGAGCAAACAAAATGGAAAATTTAGTTTTGAAAACATTAATTTGGTAGTAAACAACTTTGACGATAAGTTGAATGTAGAGGGAAAAATATCGTTGATTGCCCCTAAATTCACCACAAATATCCATTCGCAAATGGGTACAAAAAACGATTCACTAAATTGGTTAGTTTCTTGGTATAGTGATAAAGAAAATTCTTTTGAAGGCGAGTTTATTACTCAAACTATTTTTGCAGAAAAAGATGAGAAAAGATCTTTAAAAACACAGATTTTCCCCACTCAATTTATCTTAAGCGATTCTGTTTGGGATATAAAAAATGCTATAGTATCTACTGATTTTTCTAAAATTGAAATTGATAGTTTTTCCATTTATCGACAGAATCAATCCATCTTAGTTGATGGCAAAGCTTCTGCAGAAATGTCAGATACTCTTTATTTGGATCTACAAAACATTGACTTGGGTTATATTAGTGGTTTCATCCCACGACAATCGATTGTGATGACTGGAGATGCCACAGGAAATGGATTTGTTACTAATACGTTCAAAAAGCCTATTTTTGAAGCCCAAGTTTCCGTGCCCGAATTCTCTTTTAATCATGCTCATTGGGGAGCAGTAAATGCCTCTTCTGATTGGAGCAACGAAAAAAAAGCTTTGGAATTTTTTGGCAATGTGATTGACAAAGAACGCAACGTGGCAAACATAGCTGGTCATTACTTCTTTGCTAACGATTCTCTTGATCTTATCGGAAAGGCCAATACTTTACCAATTAGTTTCTTAGACTATTATTTACAACGAATAACCCTTGGAGCAAAAGGCTTTGCAAGCGGAGATCTTCACGTTTTTGGGAAAAAGAAGAAAATTACTATCACAGCAGATGCTTTTGTCCATCCAGCAGAACTTTCTGTTGATTTCCTGAACACATCTTATACATTTACTGATAGCATTATACTTAAACCTGATAGTATTTTGTTTCGAAATATTGCCATCTCTGATGAATTTGGGAACAAAGGGAAAATAAATGGGTATGTTTCACATAACTTTTTTGAAGATATAAAGTATGTTGTCAACATTGATTGCAACGAGATGCAAGTAATGCAATCCACTCCAAAAGAGAGCCCTTACTTTTATGGAGATATTTTTGCGTCGGGGAATGTAAAAATATACGGGGACGAAAAAAATACTACTATCACAGCAAATGCAGAAACAGAACCCAGAACACGTGTTGTAATTCCAATGGGAGGCGAAGCTGCGTTAGCAAAGGACAATTCATTTGTTTCTTTCATCCAACCTACTGATAGTTTGACTGAAACAACAATTCAAAAAACATCATTATCATCATCATCTTCTTCTTCAGACAATGGAAGTAATATTCAGCTCTCTCTTATGGTAAACGTTAATCAAGATGCCGAAGTAAATCTGATTATAGATCCATCTTCTGGAGATATGCTGAAAGCAATTGGAGAAGGGAATTTAAAGGTGGATTTCAATGTAAATACCGAAGAACTGAAAATCTACGGAAATTATCTGCTTGATAGAGGAGATTATACGTTTACTTTCCAAAATGCATTACGCAAACAGTTCTCCATACAACAAGGTAGTACACTTTATTGGTCAGGTGTTCCTTACGATGCAGAAGTTAATATCAATGCAGGATATCAACTTTCTGCTTCTTTGATTGATTTATTTGGAGAATCGGTTCTATCTACCTCAAATCGGAATAGTGTGCCTGTACTTTGTTTGGTAAATCTCACAGGAAACCTAATGCATCCAAACATTAAATTTGATATTACACTCCCAAACTCTGATGATGAACTTAATCGAGCATTAAAATCAACTATCAATACCGAGGAGATGATGAATAGACAAATTGTTTATCTTTTGGCATTCAATAAGTTTTATACGCCAGAATACTTGAGAACTAATTCACAAAGTGAACTTCTGGCTTTGGCCTCTTCAACACTTTCTTCGCAACTTAATAGTTGGGCTTCTCAATTGCTTGATAAATGGGATTTTGGTATAAATTTTAGAACTTCGGGAGAAGGAGAAACTCGTAGTGATGAATATGAATTTGCTTTTCTATATTCCCCCAATAATAGACTACTTATAAATGGCAATTTAGGATATAGAGATGATAATTTTTCGGCTTCAAAATTTATCGGAGATGTTGATGTAGAGTACAAACTTACCCGAAGAGGAAAACTAAGAGCAAAAGCCTACAACCATACTAACGATTACAAAGAATTTAAAACAGCTCTCACTACACAAGGTGTTGGTTTAATATATCGTGAGAATTTCAGTTCGTTAAAAGATTTGGTGGCAGAATGGAAAGAAAATATCCGAAAAAGTAAAGAAGAAAGAGCGATTCGAAAGGAAAAACGTGCCGCTCAAAGAAAAGAAAAAGAGGAAAAGAAAGAACAAGAGAAAAAGAAATAAAAATGAGAAAATACTGTTTGTTTTTTGCAATAATATTGAGCATTAATGTTTTTTCAATAGATATTTTTGAAGCATTTCGTGCCATCCCGGATAGTTTGTTGATTCAATTAAATCCTGAACAGAAATTGGAATTACTTGACAATTATTTCTCGGTTAATACTGCTGCTGAAAATCGATATAAGGGGAAAATATACGTGGATTCAATAAACATCCAATCTAATTTTTTGCAATTAAAAACAACTCATATAAGTACCATACAAATAAAACTTATCCCAAAAGAGAATGATACCATTATCGGTGTAATTTCTACTATTTGTGATGATTTTTGCGACTCAAATTTGCAGTTCTTTTCCAAAACTTGGCAACCAGTTTTAATCCCGATAAATCTCCCAACAAAAAATGATTTCTTCTATCTTGAACAAATGAATGATGACGAAAAAAGGTCGCTTCAGACGGCAAACTTCCTTCCTCTTTATAAATTTTCTTTTGTAGAAGAAGGTCTAGAAATTCAGTTCAGTGGATTTGACTCTTTCGATTTTTTTGAACAAGAAAAATTACGAGACTTTTTACGTCACCTAACTATTCGATTGTAAAAAAGAATAGGTAATTATATATCACCTTACAGTGTTATGAAGACATTAAGAGAACATATTTCCTTAAATGATGAGCTCACAGAAATGTCTCAAGTTGGGACATTTAATAATTATACTATAATAGTATGGACAAA
>JAGCAG010000064.1 GCA_017652785.1 Paludibacteraceae bacterium
ATGTCTCTTTAAGTAACTCTTGAAGTATTTCTGCTTTTCGTGCTTTATTCTTCTCAATGACAACCATTGGCAATCCTCCATAATAAATGTAATCTCGCCACAATGAAGATGTGTCATCATTTCACTTTTCTGTTATTTCCTTAAACGATAGCGGCTGAAGGTGGATTTGAACTCCTCTTCCTCTGAATTCAGTAACGATATCAGAAGAAAGGAACTTTGCATTACTTCCTGTTACATATACATCAAGGTTATCTATGTGTAGAAAACCATTGAGTACATCTACGAAATCCTCCAGCATCTGAACTTCGTCAATCATCACATAATACATCTGCGAATCTTGCTTTGTCAGATTTTCGACATATTCATATAAAGTTTCTGCCTTGCGATATTTCCGATGAGCAAATGAGTCAAGCTGAATTTCGATGATATGGCTGGCATCAACATCGTTATCTAAAAGATGTTGTTTATAAAGGTTGAATAACAAGTACGATTTGCCAACGCGTCGTAATCCAGTAACAATTTTAATCAAATGATTATGCTTGCTACTTATCAATTTTTTAACGTAATACTCTCTTTCGAATTTCATATAGATACAATTTCTGTGTATTTACACACTTTTCGTTTGCAAATATAATAGTTTAATCACAAATCAAGCACGAAACCTGAGATATTTTTTGTGTATTTACACAGTTTTTGTCTGTAGCACCTTTGATTTACCATTCCCCCAATGCAGCCAAAATCTCACTAATACCAACCAAAGACGCACAAAAAAAGCGACCCAAAAGGTCGCCTGAATGATGTAGCGTAAGTGCACACAATTAGTGGTAAGTTTTCTTTATGCTTTCGGTTAACTTTCTGTATTGCAAAGATATATAAAGTGTGCAACTAATCAGTTTCTTAAACAAAAAAAGCACTTACATTGTTTGTAAGTGCTTGATTTTCAACTGTGGGCGTTGACGGATTCGAACCGCCGACCCTCTGCTTGTAAGGCAGATGCTCTAAACCAGCTGAGCTAAACGCCCGTCACTTTTTCTCTCAAAAGCGATGCAAAGGTAAGGCAAGTTTTTTTATTGCACAACTTTTTTTCTGTTTTTTTTCAAATTATTTCAGCCACAACAAAATTACTACCTCCCACAAAGATCAAATCATTGACAGAAGCATCGCTTTTTGCCTGAAAGAGAGCCTCTTCCACCGAAGCAAAACACTCTCCCTTAAGAGCGTATTTTTCAGCCTTCTTTTTTAAATCTTCCTCCGAGAGTGCTCTTGGGATTTGTGCTTTTGTGAAATAATAGACCGCATCGCGAGGCAAAAGAGCCAAAACCGATGAAATATCTTTATCACTGACCATCCCAAAAACAATGCGCAAGGTATCGAAATGCTCTTTTTCTATCTGTTTCACCACTTCACGAATTCCGGCCTCGTTGTGTCCCGTATCGCAAACAACTCTTGGCAAGGAGGACAACTCCTGCCAACGGCCCTTCAGACCTGTTCTTTCCGTCACTTGCAAAAAACCATCACGCAAGGCAGCATCAGAAATTTCAAAACCAAGTTGCAATAGCAAAGTAAAAGCAACCATTACCGTATGCTTATTTTTTTCTTGATAAACACCCCTCAACTCACATAGAAAATCCAAAGTTTCATAGTCTTGAGCAAAACAAATCGGGGCATTTTCCGATTTTGCTTTTTCTACAAAAACTTGTTTTATGCTGTCGTTTTGACATTCTCCTATCAAAACAGGAGTATTCTTTTTTATAATTCCCGATTTTTCGGTAGCAATTTTTTCCAACGTATCACCCAAAATACTTACATGATCGAAACTTACATTAGTAATAATTGAAAGTTCAGGACGAATCACATTGGTACAATCGAGCCGTCCGCCAAGCCCAACCTCAACGATTGCAACATCAACCTCTTTTTCGGCAAAATACAAAAAAGCCAATGCCGTTGTCAGTTCAAAAAAAGACAAACAACGTTGTTCTATCATTTGTTTGTGTTGAGAAACAAAATCGACAACACGTTGCTCGGGAATCATCTCCCCATTGACGCGAATTCGTTCTCTAAAATCCTTCAGATGAGGCGACGTATAAAGCCCAACTTTATAACCTGTACATTGCAGAACAGACGCTAAAAGATGTGAAGTAGAACCTTTTCCGTTAGTTCCTCCAACGTGAATGGTTTTATAATTCTGATGCGGATGATTAAAGTACTCGTCTAAAAAAAAAGTATTGTCCAAACCCTCCTTGTAAGCAGAAGTTCCTTTTTGCTGAAACATTGGAGTTTGAGCATAAAGATATTGCAATGTTTCCTTGTAATTCATAGTTCCGTCAAGACAGAAGTTGGACATATTCTCTCAAGATAAAAAATCCATATTGTGCAGCTAAGTTGTTTTTGAAATAATTAAACTCTTCCACATCAATGTTTGGATTCTCGTTTGCCACATCTGAAATAGTACGAATTACAGCAAACGGAACGTTAAAATCAAAACACACCTGAGCAACCGCCGCACCCTCCATTTCTACACACAAAACCGAAGGCAAATTTCGGTTGATATTTGCTTTCCGTTGCGAACCCGAAACAAACAAATCGCCACTTGCAATATCGCCCAAATACATTTTTGGACTTTTTATTTGGTGAGCAATAAGTGTCTGACGAAAATCTTTCTCTTTTTTCAAAAAATTGTGCACTGCGTTGCTCGCCAATTCTATTTCACTCTCAAGAGAAGCAATAGAAGTTAGGCCCGAAAGAGGAATTTCGTATCTGCGCAAAAAAGGACGAGCATCCATATCATGCTGAAAAAAATGTTGCCCAACCACAATATCGCCCATATTCAAATCGGGCACAATCGCTCCTGCAATACCAGTAAAAATAACCTTATCCACATTGAACCGAGTAATCAAGGTTGTAGCGGTAATGGCAGCAGCCACCTTTCCCCAACGCGAAAAAACCACCACAACATCTACTCCAAAAAACTGACCTTCGTAAAAAATACGATTACAACTCTCGGTTATTTTCTTTTCTGTCATTTTTGCCACTATGCCGTCAATTTCTTCCGACATAGCTCCCATAATTCCTATTCTCATAAAAAAATAATTATTCCTTGTTTTCCACCTTATCGGAGCGTTTTTTTCTCCATGTTTTTACACCACCAAACATCTTTTGGCCAACATTCACATTCAAAGTAACAAGTTGTTGCCACCCCCAACGTTTTCCTTCAAAATGATGTACAGAACGGATTTTAACATCGAGCCAACTACGTTTCAAAGGATGCCAATACACCTCTAAACGATTATAAATTTTATGATTCGTTCGGTAAAAATCTTCACTCCAATACAATCCATGACCATATTTTTCAAAATATGGCATTAGATTTTTTCCATAATAAAAAGCATCATAAACACCAATGCCCCATTTTTCTATCCCAACATCAATTTGCATACCTTGAGGATAAATGGGTTTTTCAACATTACGTCGATCAAATTGGTATGCCAACAAATAAGCTGTTTTCACATATAAAGTATCAAGAGGAACAAGCGAAGTTACATCAAAACCTAAATATGGGCTAAATAAAACATTGTCCACAACGCCTTTCTGTTGCTCACTTCCCGCGAAATGATACATCGAAAAGTTGTAACCCAAATTGAACCAACGATAATAAAAGTGCCCCGCCGAAAAAATAAGAAACTTCTCCCTAAGCTCTTTTGAATACATACTATTCCAGTCAATACCTATTTCGACGTTGCCTCCCCCATTTTTCAGCAACTCATCATCAGAATATTGCAACAAAAGACCTTCCATATTTGCATCGTAAAAACGAATAGAATCGCTCAAAAACGCATTTGAATAATGGCCTATCATTTTTCGTCGCGGCAAAACTCCTGCATAAGCATTAAATTTTTCAGAATTATATGCGTAATAAACCGTCAATTCTGGAAGTACTTTAATTTTTTTTGCACCAAAATCAAAAATAGCATCGCCACCAAACATCAACGAATGGGTTCCTTTCTTGGGATCATCCCACCCAAGCCCAACCTCAGGAGCCAACCGCGCCCCAAAGAATGTTTCCGACCTTGCCAAAGTACTCTTGTATTCGCGATTATCAAACTGAAAAGCAAAATCGACATTCCAAAGAAATTTCTGCGCAGACACGTCAGTCAAATAACAAAATAGAATAACAAGAAAAAGGAGTCTTTTTTTCATCTTCTTTTTATTAAAAAAGTGAACAAAAGTAAGAAAAAAAAGATTGAAATAAGAGAAACATTTTTTTGTTTCACCTAAAGTACGAAACTCAAAAAACAAAAAAGGAAAATATTTTATCTTCTCTTCTTTCTAAAAAGGAGAAAAATATTTGTACCTTTGCGACCTAATTTTTACAAAAAACAATTTGAATTATGGCTCAGATGAATTTTGGCGGTGTTATTGAAAATGTGGTAACTCGCGAAGAATTTCCATTGGAAAAAGCACGTGAAGTGTTGAAAAACGAAACCATTGCTGTTATTGGATACGGAGTTCAAGGTCCTGGACAATCTTTAAATCTCCGCGATAATGGTTTCAACGTTATTGTAGGACAACGCAAAGGCGGAAAAACTTGGGACAAAGCAGTTGCTGATGGTTGGGTTCCTGGTGAAACTTTGTTTGAAATAGAAGAAGCTTGCCAAAAGGCAACAATTATTCAATATCTTCTTTCTGATGCAGCACAAATAGAAGTTTGGCCTCGCATCAAACCTTATTTAACTGCAGGAAAAGCATTGTATTTTTCTCACGGTTTTGGAATCACTTATAAAGAACGTACAGGCATTATTCCTCCTGAAGATGTTGACGTAATTTTGATTGCACCAAAAGGTTCAGGAACTTCGCTTCGCAGAATGTTCTTGCAAGGAAGAGGATTGAATTCTTCTTATGCAATCTTCCAAGATGCAACCGGAAAAGCTTTTGAACGTACAATTGCGTTGGGTATTGGTGTTGGTTCAGGTTATTTATTCGAAACTACTTTCAAAAAAGAAGTTTATTCCGACTTAACAGGAGAACGCGGAACGCTAATGGGAGCTATCCAAGGATTGCTTTTGGCCCAATACGAAGTTTTACGTGAAAATGGTCACGAACCATCAGAAGCTTTCAACGAAACTGTTGAAGAGTTGACTCAATCTTTGATGCCTCTATTTGCTGAAAATGGTATGGATTGGATGTATGCAAACTGCTCAACAACAGCGCAACGTGGTGCACTCGACTGGATGGGACCTTTCCACGATGCAACAAAACCAGTGTTTGAAAAATTGTATGCAGAGGTAAAATGTGGCAACGAAGCTCAACGTTCTATTGATACAAACTCTAAACCTGATTATCGCGAAGGTTTGGAAAAAGAATTGAAAGAACTTCGCGAAAGCGAAATGTGGCAAGCAGGAGCTGTTGTTCGCAAGTTGCGTCCTGAAAACAACTAAAATTATATTTGTTTAATTTTAAAATTTGGTTCAAGAAAGCTTTAATTAGTTTCTTCTTGAACCTTTTTTGTTAATTCTAAAAAAATGAAAAAACATATTTTATTGTCTTTTTTGCTTTTTCTCTTTTTTTGTTTTAATGCTTTTGCAGAAGAAACCGTTTCTCTACAAAACGACTCAATAAAACTAGTTAGTGATACAATTCCTGCAAAGAAAATCAAGAAAGGCTGGACTTTTGGCGCACTGCCTAGCGTAGCTTTTGATGCAGACTTAGGATTTCAAGGAGGTCTTTTAGGCAATGTTTATTACTATGGCGATGGAAGCATTTATCCTGAATACATTCATAACTTTTATGTAGAAGCTGCTTACACAACAAAACATTGTGGAATTTTCCGCTTTTTCTACGACTCCAAATTTCTAATTCCAAATCATCGTTTGACCATAGATGCGTCTTATCTTCCCGATGCAATGTGTGATTTTTATGGTTTCAATGGTTATCAAAGCATTTACAATCAAAGTTGGCACAAGTGGAAAAAAGATCCGGCAAAAATGGATACAGAGGCATATAAATCAAGAGCTTTTTATAAATACAAACGTGATTTAATTCGTGTAGCGGCCGATATCGAAGGTAATATTTCTGGCCATTGGAAATGGAATGTTGGTGCTGGTGTATTAGGATATTTACTAGACGAAGTTAATATCGATATGCTCAACAAAGGAAAAAAAGACGAAAATAAAAAACTCCCTGATGTTGACGGATTGTATCAAAAATATATTAATTGGGGATTGATTAGTAAAAATGAGCAAAACGGAGGTTGGCATCCTTACATACATGCCGGTTTTACCTACGATAGTCGTGACAAACGAGCAAATCCTTCTCGTGGAATTTACACCGATGCGTTTTTGAGTTATTCTGCAGCATTCAATTCCAAGGCGTTTGGCAATCAAGCAGAATACAATAA
>JAGCAG010000065.1 GCA_017652785.1 Paludibacteraceae bacterium
ATGAGACCAATGGTTTCGTTCGATAGAGCCAAACCGCCATCTGCTAGCGACGCTTTAAGGAAAAGTGGCACCATTTTTATGGCAAACCCTTCGGTCAAACGATAGCAAACAATGAAGAAAAGATAGAACACGATGTATTTCTTTGTAAAAAACGCCTTAATCACGTTCCACAAATCCACCATACTGTCAGAAAACGAACTAGCCGAAGCGTTCTTCTTTGTTGCAGGAAGAGCAAAAAAGTGATAAACCGACAATCCGATAAGCAATGCGCCAAGAATGCCCATAATAATCATCCAAGCATACATCGTAGCATCTACTTCGCCATAAGTGGATTTCATATTGGTCATCAGCACACCTGCCAACCAAACCAAACCACCATTGGCAAGCACTTTAGCCAAATTATAAAACGCTCCTTGCCAACCAATGTAACGAGCTTGCGTGTCCTTATCAAGCGCTTCGAGGTAAATGCCATCGGTTGCAATGTCGTGAGTTGCTCCGCTGAAGCCAATCACCGCCATTATAGCAATGGCAAACGAAAAGTAGCTTGGCAAAGGCAACGAAAATGCCACTAAACCAAAGCAGATGCCCGAAAGCAACTGCGTTGCCACTACAAATGTTTTTTTGGTTCCGTAAATTTCGAGCAACGGACTCCAAAGAAACTTTAGCGTATAAGGAAGGGTAAGCAACGAAGTCCAAAACGTGATTTTTGCCTCGCTCACGCCCAAATCCTTAAACATAATAACCGACACCAAATTGAGTGCTATAAAGGGCAAACCCATTGCAAAATAAACACTTGGCACCCAACTAATAGGATTTCTTTTTTTCTCTGTTTGCATAACTTTTTTATGTTTTTACATTACAATAATTTCATCAATAAACATCCAACCATGTTCGATGCCGCAAGTTTTTGCCTTATAGCGAACAAATCGTGCTGAGGTTTCTCCTTCAAAGCCGACCTTTTTCAGAATCAATCCCTCTTGCGTGGTTGGAATATCGTTTTTCCAAGAATAGATTGGAGTAAAATGTTCATTGTCGTTAGAAACAAGAATCTCTACTTCTGTAGGTAACCAAACCCACGGCCCAAGTAACTGCATAAACGTAGCACTCACCGACTCGATTTTCTGCACCGAATCTAAATCGATGGTTACATCCATATCGTTCAGCGAAAAACCTTGCCAACAACCATCGGTGTATGAAAAACTACCCGTGATACCATCTACCAAAGCATTGTCGCCTCCAGCAGAATAAGCTTTACCGTAACCTGCATTATTATAGGTTAATTTTTTACCCAATGCTTTGTGGAAGCCGTAAGGTTTTTGCACCACAGGACCGACTCTTTTATCGCCATCGAACAATGCTACCGAAAGCACTACGGCATCGGTAATTTCTATCGGTTCAGTATAAAGCATCGATTCTGATGTTGGTTCACTACCATCGGTAGTATAGCGAATTTCTATAGGATAACGCTCCGACGACATTGAGAGTCGCACCTTACGTTCGTTGACAAACATCTCCTGTTCAATATATGGCTCATCAGAAAGAGAAAAAGCATTATAGCCTTTCGCTTGCAAAACTTTGATTTGTGCGTTTGCACGCTGCTTAAATTCTTCCCAATTTTTCAACTCGTTTTTTGTCCATGCTATTTCTGCCAATGCCAACAAACGTGGGTAAATCATTTGTTCAGCATGCTCCTCTGTTGGAACATATTCTGTCCAAAGATTGGCTTGTACACCCAAGATATTTTTATGTTGTTCTGCGCTCAAAGAATCTATTGGCGCAGGATTGTAGCCATAAACTTTTTCCAAGTTGATGTATCCGCCAATGGCTTCGGGTTGAGTTGCCGGGTTGGCCTGATACATG
>JAGCAG010000066.1 GCA_017652785.1 Paludibacteraceae bacterium
GAGTGGATAAAAAAGATTGATAAACAACGTGCTGCGTATTATGATTTTTATACTTCGGTGAAATGGGGCGAAGCAAAAAATTACCATTTGTCGCTCAATTCATCGGCGTTAGGAGAAGATAGTTGTGTTCGGCTTATTGTGCAGTCGGCAAAGGCATTTTATGCTAATTTGGGCGAAAAGAAGTAGTCTTTTCTTTTTTTACTAAATTTGTAAACGTTTTTATTTCATAAAAAAATGAGAAAGAATTTATTGTTAGTTGCAGTTTTTTGTTTTGCGCAAGTAGTTTTTGCTCAATCGGTTGTCGATTATGTGAATCCGTTTATCGGAACAACCAATTTTGGTACTTGCAATCCGGGTGCTGTTTGCCCCAATGGGATGATGTCGGTAGTTCCGTTCAACGTAATGGGCTCTGATATGAATGTTTACGACAAAGATGCTCGTTGGTTTTCGACGCCATACGAGTATAAAAACAGTTTTTTTACGGGATTTTCTCACGTCAATTTGAGTGGTGTTGGTTGTCCCGATTTGGGTTCGTTGCTACTGATGCCAACTGCGGGAAGTTTGGAGGTCGATTATAAAAATTATGGCTCAACCTACAAAGAAGAGAAAGCCTCTCCGGGTTATTATTCCAATTTTTTGGAAAAATATGGCATTAAAACCGAAGTTTCGGCAACTGAACGCTCCAGCATAGCACGATTCACTTTCCCCAAAGGAGAAGCAAACATTTTGCTGAATCTTGGCGAGGGTTTGACCAACGAAAGCGGAGCAATGGTGCGCAAAGTGTCGGCAACGGAAGTGGAAGGCGTGAAGCTTTTAGGTACGTTTTGCTACAATCCTCAAGCCGTTTTCCCCATCTATTTTGTGATGCGAGTGAGCAAACAACCTAAAACTTTTGGTTATTGGAAAAAACAACGCCCTATGCAAGGCGTAGAAGCCGAATGGGATATCTATTCGGGAAGATATAAGTTTTATACCAATTATTCTCGCGAAATTTCTGGCGACGATGTTGGTGTTTATTTCTGCTACGATGCCGAAGAAAACGAGCAAATCGAAGTGCAAATTGGAGTTTCGTTTGTGAGTGTGGAAAATGCTCGCCAAAACCTCAATGCCGAGCAACCTACCTTTGATTTCGACAAAACGCATCAACTTGCTCGCTCGAAGTGGGAAAAAGACTTGGGCGTGGTGCAAGTCGAGGGCGGAACTCCAGACCAAAAAACCGTTTTCTATACAGCACTTTATCATGCTCTAATTCACCCCAATGTGTTGCAAGATGTAAATGGAGAATATCCACAAATGGAAGGATCAGAAGTGTTAACTACACAAGGAAATCGCTATACGGTATTTTCTCTTTGGGATACGTATCGCAATGTACATCAGTTGCTTACGCTTCTTTATCCGGAACGCCAATTGGACATGGTGCGCACGATGCTCTCCATGTACAAAGAGCATGGTTGGTTGCCAAAGTGGGAACTCTATGGTCGCGAAACGCTTACCATGGAGGGCGACCCTTCCATTCCCGTCATTGTGGATACGTGGATGAAAGGTCTTCGCGACTTTGACGTGGATTTGGCTTACGAAGCGATGTGCAAAGGTGCAACTACGCAGGGCAAAGACAACCTGATGCGCCCCGACATCGATCCTTATATCGAAAAAGGCTACATTCCTTTGGGCTTTTTTGCAGCCGATGCGTCGGGCGACAACTCCGTTTCGCATGCGCTAGAATACTACATTGCCGACTGGGCACTGAGCCAAATGGCGGAAAATTTGGGTAAAAAGAGCGATGCAAAGCTCTTTTACAACCGCTCGATGGGTTACAAAAACTACTATTGCAAAACCTTCGGGACGCTGCGCCCGATTACGTCCGACGGAAAATTCCTGACGCCGTTCAATCCGCTACAAGGAGCCAACTTTGAACCCGTGGCTGGTTTCCACGAGGGAAATGCTTGGAACTACACCTTCTACGTGCCTCACGATGTGAAGGGACTCGCAAAACTGATGGGTGGCGACAAAAAGTTTGTAGAAAAACTCCAAATGGTGTTCGATAAGGGCTTCTACGACCCTGCCAACGAGCCCGACATTGCCTATCCCTATTTGTTCAGCTACTTCTGTGGCGAAGCGTGGCGCACGCAAAAAGAGGTGGCGCGCTTGCTTGCAACCCACTTCCGCAATGCTCCCGATGGCATTCCGGGCAACGACGACACAGGAACGATGTCGGCTTGGGCGGTGTTTTCGATGATGGGCTTTTATCCCGACTGCCCCGGAAAACCAACCTATATGCTCACAACGCCTACGTTCGATCGGATTGAGCTGCGCTTGAACGAAAAGTTCTACCCCGAGGGAAAACTCGTGATAGAAAAAACCGAAAACCTACCTTACATCAAGAGCATTAAGGCAGGAGAAAAAACACTGAAAGGTTACAGCATTTCGCACGAAGAACTAACCACATGCAAAACGCTACTTTACAAGACTAGAGAATAAATAATCAATGATCAATTTTAATTTTTAATGGCTACCGCACCGGCTCAGGAGTGGGCTACGTGCAGTACGACGGCTGCTATTGGTCTGCCACTGAGAGCAATAGCGACTGCGCGCTACCTCTACTTCAACTCTGACGAAGCGAGCATGTACTTCAGCAATCGCCGCCACGGCCACAGTGTGCGTTTGGTTAAGAATTTATAAAAATTTCGCAAAAAATGCTGTAAAGCATTTCAGCGAAATTTGAGAGCATCTATAAAATTCTTGATTTTGTCCGCGGTTTGCTCCGTGGCAAAATCAAGTGAGAAAATTTTTGAAAAAAACCGCCCGGGGCGGTTTTTTTCTATGAGATAGGGTTATAATATCTCTTTTATTTCAATGAGTTTTTTGATGTCGTAGGTTGCGGCAAAGGGAGTAGGTTGTTGCTTGGGGTTGAAAAATAGCTGGTCGATACCTGCATTTTTTGCTCCCACAATGTCGGCTTCCCAGTCGTCGCCCACAAAGGCACATGCCCGAGCGTCGCACTTGGCTCGGTGCAATGCGTGCTGAAACAGTCGGACATCGGGTTTGTTAATGCCAATGTCGTCCGAGAGCACCACACCATTGAAAAACCGAAAAATGTCGGCATTTTTCAGCTTCTTGAATTGCACTTCCTTAAAACCATTCGATAGAATGTAGAGTTGGTATTTTTCTCTTGTGTATTCCAGCGTTTCCACGCAACCCTCTATCAGGTTGGTCTGCTCGGCAAGGATGTTCAGATAGCTTTTGCCAAACTCCTCTGCCAACTTCTCTTGCTCCGCTCCCACTTCCCGCAAAGGGAAAAGGAAACGCTCCTTGGTCAAAAACTCCTTGCTTATTTCGTTTTTCCTGTAAAGCGCCCAGAGTTCAGCGTTTTTCTGATGATAAAGCGCAAAAAACTGCTCAAAACTATCGAAAAATCGCTCCATTTGGAATTGCCTAAAGTTTATCTCTAAGCTGATTTTTGAGTTGGTTTCAAAATCCCAAAGCGTGTGATCCAGATCGAAAAACAGAGTGGTGTAGGGCATATCTTTTTCTGCAAAAATAATGGGTTTTTGTTTTGTATGTTAGTTTTTAAGCGTAATTTTGTTAGCATTTTTTTTAACAATAAAAAAAGAGAAAAATCAAAATATTAATAATCAGTTTGTAATATGGCAGAAAAAAAATTAAATCTTTTGGCTGATTTTCCTGCTATTTCTACTCAGGAATGGATGGATAAAATCACAGCAGATCTTAAAGGTGCCGATTTTGCTAAAAAACTTATTTGGCGCACAACCGAAGGTTTCGACGTAATGCCTTTCTATCGTGCCGAAGACATCGAAGCTCTGCAAACAACAAATTCTGCACCGGGAGAATTTCCTTTCGTGCGTGGAACAAAAACCAACAACGAATGGTTGGTGCGTCAGGACATCAACGCTAAAGCAAGCGCAAAAAGCGCAAACGCCAAAGCCTTGGATGTGCTTAATAAAGGCATCGATTCGCTTTGCTTCCAACTTGGCAAAGACCTCTCGGCCGAAACCATCGAAACACTTTTGGCAGGCATCAAAGCCGATGCTATTGAGCTGAACTTCAAAGTGTGCGTACGCAAAGCGCCCGAATTGGCAACCTTGCTTATCGCTTACTTCAAAAAAGAGGGTTACAATTTGGCAGAACTTAAAGGTTCTATCTGTTGCGACCCAATCAATGCTATGCTCACCAAAGGCAAAGCGTTGAGTGCCGAAGAAGTCACCGAAATTGCTAAAAACGCAGTTGAAGCTGCTGCTGAATTGCCTAAATATCGCATGATTGGTGTAAACGCTGTTAGCTTGAACAATGCAGGTGTTTACTGCTCGCAAGAGTTGGGCTATGCTTTGGCTTGGGGTAACCAATACCTAGAAATGCTTACCGAAGCAGGCATGGATGTGGACGTTGCAGCAAAATCTATCAAATTTGCGTTTGGTATTGGCGGCAACTACTTTATGGAAATGGCAAAATTCCGTGCTGCTCGTTTGCTATGGGCTAAAATTGTAGAAGCATATGCTCCTAAATGCTTGTGCTCGGCAAAAATGAAAGCTCATGCTGTGACTAGCACTTACAACAAAACTATTTACGATGCGCACGTAAACTTGCTTCGTACTCAAACCGAAGCCATGAGTGCTGCTTTGGGTGGCGTGGATTCGATTACGGTGTTGCCTTTCGACGTTACTTATCAGGCGTCGGACGAATTTTCGGAACGCATTGCTCGCAATCAGCAACTTTTGCTCAAAGAAGAATCTCATTTCGACAAAGTGGTTGACCCTGCAGCAGGTTCGTATTACATCGAAAATTTGACGAATAACATTGCTGCCGAAGCTTGGAAACTTTTCCTCGAAGTGCAATCGGAAGGTGGTTTCTTTGCGGCAGTGCAAAGTGGAAAAATTCAACAAACACTAAAAGCTACTTCGGCAAAACGTTTGAAAGATGTTTCTGCTCGGAAAGAGATTCTTTTGGGAACTAACCAATTCCCTAACTTCAGCGAAATGGCTGCTGAGAAAATTACTAAAGAAGCATGTGCTTGCAAATGCGCTTGTGCAACAGAAAAAGGTATTGAAACCTTACCTTCTACTCGTGCTGCTGAAGAATTTGAAGCACTTCGTTTGGCAACAGAACGTTCGGGCAAACGTCCAAAAGCATTTATGCTTACAATTGGTAACTTGGCAATGCGTTTGGCTCGTGCTCAGTTCTCTTGCAACTTCTTTGCTTGTGCTGGTTACGAGGTAATTGACAATCTCGGTTTCGATACGGTAGAAGCGGGTGTTGAGGCGGCTCAGAAAGCAGGTGCAGACATTATTGTTCTTTGCTCAAGCGACGATGAGTATGCCGAGTTGGCTCCTAAAGCGTTTGCAGCAATTGCGGGCAAACAAGAGTTTGTGGTGGCTGGAGCTCCTGCTTGTATGGACGATTTGAAAGCCGTGGGAATTGAAAACTTTATTCATGTTCGAGTAAATGTGCTTGATACATTGAAAGCATTTAATGAAAAACTCATAAAGTAAAAAAGAAAATCATGAAACCAGATTTTAGTAAAATAGATATAAAGAAAGTTGCTGAGAGCAAAGCAAATGCAAGCAATGAAGAAAATTGGTTGACTCCCGAACAAATTGAGGTTAAACCAATTTACACAAGCGAAGATCTCAAAGGTCTCGAACATTTGAATTATGCCGCTGGTCTTCCTCCGTTTTTGCGTGGTCCTTATAGCGGAATGTATCCTATGCGTCCTTGGACTATTCGTCAGTATGCAGGTTTCTCTACTGCCGAAGAGTCGAATGCCTTCTATCGCCGAAACTTGGCTTCGGGTCAAAAAGGTCTTTCGGTAGCATTCGACTTGGCTACTCACCGTGGCTACGATGCCGACCACGAACGTGTAGTTGGTGACGTAGGTAAAGCCGGCGTGTCTATCTGTTCGGTCGAAGATATGAAAGTGTTGTTCGATGGTATTCCTTTGAATAAAATGTCGGTGTCGATGACGATGAACGGAGGTGTTCTTCCTGTTATGGCGTTTTACATCAATGCAGGTTTGGAACAAGGTGCTAAACTCGAAGAAATGGCAGGAACCATCCAGAACGATATCTTGAAAGAGTTTATGGTGCGTAATACTTACATTTATCCGCCTAAATTCTCAATGAAGATTATTGCTGATATATTTGAGTACACCTCTAAAAATATGCCAAAATTCAACTCGATTTCTATTTCGGGTTATCATATGCAAGAAGCAGGTGCTACTGCCGACATTGAGTTGGCTTACACCTTAGCCGATGGTTTGGAATACTTGCGCGCAGGAGTGAATGCAGGCATGGATATCGACGCCTTTGCTCCTCGTTTGTCGTTCTTTTGGGCGATAGGTATGAACCATTTTATGGAAATTGCTAAAATGCGTGCAGGTCGTATGCTTTGGGCTAAAATTGTAAAACAGTTTAACCCTAAGAATCCAAAATCTTTGGCACTTCGTACTCACTCGCAAACATCAGGTTGGTCTTTGACAGAACAAGATCCATTCAACAACGTTGGTCGTACTTGTATTGAAGCCATGGGTGCTGCTCTTGGTCATACTCAATCGCTTCATACCAACGCGCTTGACGAAGCTATCGCGTTGCCAACAGACTTCTCTGCTCGTATTGCTCGTAACACTCAAATTTACATTCAAGAAGAAACGAAGATATGTAAAGAAGTGGATCCATGGGCAGGTTCGTACTATGTAGAAGCTTTGACCAACGAGTTGGCAGAAAAAGCGTGGGCGTTGATTGAAGAAGTGGAAAAACTTGGTGGTATGGCTGCTGCTATCGAAACAGGTATTCCCAAAATGCGTATCGAAGAGGCTGCTGCTCGTACTCAAGCTCGCATTGATTCGGGTTCGCAAACCATTGTTGGTATCAATAAGTATCGTCTCGAACACGAAGATCCAATTGATATTCTGGAAGTGGACAATACGGCTGTTCGTAAGCAACAAATTGAACGTTTGAACGAACTTAAATCCAATCGTGACGAAGCTGCTGTTCAACGTGCATTGGCGGCAATTACAGCTTGTGTTCAAGATTTTGCTGATGGCAAAAAATCAAACGACAACTTGCTCGATTTGGCTGTAAAAGCAGCAGCAGTACGTGCAACTTTAGGAGAAATTTCAGATGCCTGCGAAACTGTCGTAGGACGTTATAAAGCAACAATTAGAACTATTTCAGGTGTGTATAGTGCAGGAACAAAAAATGACGCAGACTTCCAAAGAGCTTGCGAATTGACGGCAGCATTTGCAAAGAAAGAAGGTCGTCAGCCACGTATTATGATTGCAAAGATGGGACAAGATGGTCATGATCGTGGAGCAAAAGTAGTGGCAACGGGTTATGCCGATTGTGGTTTTGATGTGGATATGGGACCACTTTTCCAAACTCCAAAAGAGGCTGCAAAACAAGCTGTAGAAAACGACGTGCATGTACTTGGAGTGTCGTCACTTGCAGCAGGTCACAAAACACTTGTTCCTCAAGTTATCGAAGAGTTGAAGAAACTTGGTCGTGAAGACATTATTGTTATCGCAGGTGGTGTAATTCCTGCTCAAGATTACGATTTCTTGTACAAAGCAGGTGTGGCAGCTATTTTCGGCCCTGGTTCGCCTGTTGCCAAGTCGGCTGCAACCATTATGGAAATTCTCAATTCGTAAGTAAAGCGAATTACTTGGAAACGAAAGCAAGAGACCTTTTCGGGGTTTCTTGCTTTTTTTTGTTGTCGAAACCAAAAACTTTACTACCTTTGTCCTCGGTTTGTTGCACGAAGCAACGAGCACAATGGGGTGCCTTAAAATTACAGGCTGAGATCATACCCTTTGAACCTGCCCGGGTAATTCCGAGAAGGGAAAAGAGAAAAAATCTTTCAGTTTATTTTTTTTGAAAGCCCTCATTGCAATTTATTAACTTTTTAACAAACAAATTGCTATGAGAAAAAAAAGAGTGTTGGTTGCTGCAATGCAACTTGCTGTGTGTGCCTCTGCTATGGCACAAGTGAAAACCGATTCGGTGATGCGAAACGTTGATTTAGATGAAGTAACGGTTGTTTCCTCGCGTTTTGGTGCTGAACATTCGTTGAGTCGTACCTCGTTACTTGGAGGTGGACTTCAACAACAAAACATGGGCGAAAATTTGCCCTATTTGTTACAAAAAACTCCATCGCTTGTGGTGACTAGTGACGATGGTTTGGGTATGGGTTACACCTATTTTCGGGTGCGAGGCACTGACCAAAGTCGCATCAATATGACTATCAATGGTGTTCCGCTCAATGATAGCGAAAGTCAGTCGGTGTTTTGGGTGAATATGACCGATATGGTAGGCAGTATGAGTAAAATGGATGTGCAACGTGGGGTTGGAACTTCAGTGAATGGTGCAGCGGCGTTTGGTGCTTCGGTAAATATGCAAACCGAATTGGTGCATCAAAATCCTTATGCCGAAGTTGCTTTTAATGGTGGTAGTTACAACACATTTCGCGAAAGTGTGAAAGCGGGTACAGGATTGCTTAAACATGGTTTTTCTGTTGATGCTCGTTATTCTAAAGTGAATAGTAATGGTTATGTGGAACACAGTAATTCCGATTTACATTCTTACTTTGTTTCGGGTGCGTGGTATGGCGCAAAAACCATGGTGAAAGTTTTGACTTTTGGCGGAAAGGAGCGAACAGGAATTGCTTGGGACGGAATTTCTCCTACAATGTGGCGAGATAATCCACGTTACAACGGAGCAGGGGAGTATGTTGATGAAAAAGGGAAAATGCAGTATTACAAGAATAATACCGACAACTATTTTCAGCATCACTATCAGGCGCATGTATCGCATATTTTTAATCAGAAATGGAGCTTAAATGCAGCATTGCACTACACGCGTGGCGATGGCTATACAGAGCAAGTAAAATATGCCAAACATAAGGATTATGCATTGCAAAATTATTTGGATGGCGATGGTAACGAGGTGGAGAAATCGAATCTTGTGCGAAGAAAATACCTATCGAACGATTTCTATGGAGGAACAATCGGTGCGCATTTTTCGGCAAAATCGCTAAAAGTGGCTTTTGGGGCAGCGGCAAGCAATTATAATGGTATTCACTATGGGCAGGTGCTGAAGATGTTAGATGAGTCTTATCCAAATAGTGTAGAAAATTATGAATATTATCGAAATAGAGGAGATAAACTTGATGTTAATGCTTTTGTAAAAGCAAATTGGGAGATTGTGAAAGGATTGAGCATTTATGGCGATTTGCAGTATCGTTTTGTCGATTATCGACTTTCGGGAGTGAATGATGAGGATTTGAACGAAATGTCGCTTCACGAGCAGTTTCATTTTTTTAACCCCAAAGCAGGTGTTTCGTATTCAAACAAAGGTCATAATGTTTATGCTACTTTTGCAATGGCTAACCGTGAGCCGACTCGAAAAAACTACACAGAATGTGGACCCAACGACCAACCTCGTCATGAAACTCTTTACGATTATGAAGTGGGTTACTCCTATTCGCATAAAATTTTCAGCATTGGTGCCAATCTCTACTTTATGGATTACGACAATCAGCTTGTGCTTACGGGGAAACTCTCAGATACGGGAGCTGCTCTTACTCGCAATGTAAAAAATAGTTATCGGATGGGAGTGGAACTTTTGGCTGGAGTGCAAATTGCAAAATGTTTGCGCTGGGATGCCAACTTGACGTTGAGTAGAAACAAAATTTTGAACTATACGGACTGGGTGGACGACTGGTATGCCGACTGGAGCGACCCAAGTGTGATTGCCTCGTCGGGACAGGTGGAGATAAACTACGGCACTACCGATATTGCTTTTTCGCCGAGCATTCTTGTGGGTAGCACGTTTAACTTCGACTTGAAAGGTTTTTCGGCTATGCTGCAAACCAATTTTGTAGGAAGCCAGTATTTGGATAATACGATGAACAATGCCTCAAAACTTCCTGCTTATTGCGTTAGCAATTTGGGTTTGGCGTACTGTCTACCGCTGAAAAAGGTGGTAAAAGACATTACGTTTCGCATTCAGATGAACAACTTGTTTAATGCGAAATACGTTTCCAATGGTTGGAGTTACAGCTACTTTGAAGGTGGTGATGCTGATGGTAATTTTACTCGTGAGAATCAGAAGTACGAAGTGGGTTATTATGCCCAAGCACCATTCAATATTCATGCTGGATTTGTGGTGAGGTTTTGACGGATTTTTTAGAAAGAAAGTTTTACTTAAATAAAGAAGAGGAGATTCTCCTCTTCTTTATCATAGTTAATACCAAAGTTTTAAACAAATCTTTTTTAATAGAAAAAAAGATTTTAGGTCACCAAACTTTTTTAGGACAGAAGTTTGGTTTGTAGCCATCGCAGAGCTTGGTAAGAGGCACGTCGCACTACACGCTCTCTGCCATCGCCAAACGAGAAACAGCGTGCTTCCACGCCTTGTTCTTCGGCTACGGCTATCCACACCGTGCCTACGGGTTTCTCCAATGTGCCACCATCGGGTCCTGCTATGCCCGTTGTAGCAACAGCATAATCCGCTCCAAAGCGTTCTCTTGCTCCACGAGCCATCTCCTCAGCCGTCTGTTGGCTTACCGCACCATACTGCTCAAGCGTAGAGTGCAACACGCCAAGATGTTGCTCTTTCGCCTCGTTGGCATACGCTACTATGCCACCTATATAGTAAGCTGAGGCGCCAGATACGCTAGTTAGAAGTCGGGCAATATTGCCTCCTGTACAACTCTCCGCCGTAACGAGAGTTTTTCGTTGTTTGGCAAGCAACTGTCCAACAATAGATTCAAGCGTATCCTCATCGTAACCAAAAATATACTCACCCACTAGAGTTTGTAGTTTTTTTACTTCGTCGGTCACTTGCTTTTCAAGACGGATTTTATTGTCGCCATAGGCACTGAGTCGCAAACGAACCATTCCGTCTTTTGGTAAATAGGCAAGATGGATGTTTTTTGGTAAAGAGAGTTCCCATTGTTCTATTTTGTCGGAGAGAAACGACTCGCCAATGCCAAACGTCCAAATATTTTTATGATAAATACTTTCCACTCCGAACCGTTTACACAAAAGCGGCACAACCTCCTCGTGCATCAAACCTTGCATTTCGGCAGGTACACCCGGGAGCGAAACTACAACTTTTCCATCTTTTTCAAACCACATTCCAGGAGCTGTTCCCCACTTGTTGATCAATACTTGGCAGCAGGCAGGCACGAGGGCTTGTGCTTCATTGAGTGAGGTCATTGGGTAATTGCGTTTGGAGAAAATCTGTTGCACGTTCTCAAGCGAGGCTTCGTGTAGCACCAATGTTGAACCGAAAAACTCACAGAGTGTATGCTTAGTGATATCATCTTTGGTAGGACCTAGACCTCCAGTAATAATCACAGCATCGGTTGATTTGAGTGCTTCTTGCAGGGTGAGTTTTATTTCATCTGCGTTGTCAGCAATGGTAAAAACACGCTTTACACGCATTCCGTTGTCGTTCAGATAGGCGGCCATCCACGAGGCGTTGGTGTTCACCACTTGCCCAATAAGCAGTTCGTCGCCAATGTTTATCAGATTAATGTTCATGGTTTATAATATTTCATTGATTCATCTTGTGCAACTATTCCGTTATCCACCAAATGGCGCAAAACAGACAGAACAGGTTGCTCTTTTTGCTCTGTCGTGGCAACCAATGTTCTTAGATCGAGGTGATGGTTGCCAAGAGCTTCGAGTATTTTTTTTGTAGTTTTTTCAAAAAAAGAGTCACTAAGATGTTGTTTAGAATCTAAACAAACATCGCAACAGCCGCAGTTGGTGGTGTTTTTCTCACCAAAATAGTCGAGTAGCAAACGACTTCGGCAAAACTCTTTCGATTGTGCATAATCGAGCATTGCCGAAATACGCTTTTCAAATCGTTCCTTACGTTCTTCGTACACAGACTTAGGGATAACTATATATTTCAACGGCTGACGATCTTTGGTAAAAACGATAAATGGTGTTTTCTTGAATGGTATATATTTTACAACTCCTATTTTGGAGAGAAAAACGAGTTTTTCGTAAATGGTTTCTCTGTCAATTTTAGTTCGTTCGGAAAGAAGATTTTCGCTAATATGCACTGAGTCGGCAAACAATCCAGAATAGGAACGCAACAAACATTGCAAAATCAAATCGCTCTGGGCATCCAATGAATGAAGTTGATAAAGGTCTTCTTTCTGAAGAAGAATCTTTAATTTCGACGGATTGTCAATTTCTTCGGTAAGTTCCAAATATCCAGACAGTTCCAATATTTTCAATGCACTAAATGTTGGATTTATCGGTAAATGAAATTTTGTGCAAAATTCTTGTAGATTGAAAGCATATACACCATTTTCGCCAAATCCGTTGGCAATTTCAAGAAAGCAACACAATTTTTCGTACACATCAAAAATTCGCTCTTTTTGAGGGAAAGAGTCGGAAATTCTTTTTTTTAGACGAGTTGCATCCGTATTGTTGAAAAGCAATACAGCAAAGGCTTTTTTTTCGTCGCGCCCAGCCCGACCAGCTTCCTGAAAGTAGGCCTCAATAGAATCGGGCAAGTCCATATGAACTACTGAACGAACATCTGCTTTATCAATACCCATTCCAAAGGCATTGGTTGCTACAATGACACGACAACGGCCCTCTTTCCAAGCTTGCTGACGTTGGTCTTTTTCCTCATCAGAAAGACCTGCATGAAAATAATCGGATGAGATGGTGTTTTGATTCAGAAAATCAGATATTTCCTTTGTTTTTTTACGATTTCGCACATAAACTACCGAACTGCCTCTTACTTTTTGTAAAATGTGTAACAATTGAGAAAGTTTGTCTTCTGAATGTCGCACAACATAAGCCAAGTTTTGTCGTTCAAAACTTTTTTTAAAGATATTTTTTGCAGAAAAATTTAGTTTTTCTTGAATATCGTCCACCACTTCTGGTGTTGCAGTAGCCGTAAGAGCCAAAATAGGAACTTTGGGAAGAAGTTCTCTGATACGTACAATTTGCAAGTACGATGGACGAAAATCATAACCCCACTGAGAGATGCAATGCGACTCATCAACTGCAATAAGGCATACCTTTAGCGACGTAATACGTTTTACGAACAAGTCCGTTGTAATTCGCTCTGGAGATATGTAAAGGAATTTGTAATTACCATAAAGGCAATTGTCAAAGGTTTGAATGATTTCGTTTCGGTTCATTGCCGAGTAGATCATTGCTGCTTTAATTCCTTTTTGTCGAAGATTCGCAACCTGATCTTTCATCAATGCGACAAGAGGAGTAATCACGATACAAATACCATCCATTGCCATGGTGGGTACTTGAAAAGTAAGCGATTTTCCACCGCCTGTTGGCATAAGGCCAAGCGTATCTTTTCCACTTGCTACCGAAGCAATAATGTCGCCTTGCAAAGGACGAAATGAACTATAACCCCAGTATTTTTGTAATATTTCTACATGGTCTTGCACGAGGAACAAAGGTAGAAAAACATTGTCAATTTAAAATAAAAAATAATGACGTTTGTACCTTAACGGCGCAAACGTCATTTGACTAATCTTACGTGGTATTTCCTAATTAAAATCTCATATCAACTCCGTTTTCTGCTAAGAATTTTTTAAGTGTAGGAATTTCGATTTCTTTGTAATGAAAAACACTTGCTGCCAAAGCTGCATCGGCTTTTCCTTGTTCAAAGGCATCTAAAAAATGTTGCATGTTTCCTGCTCCACCACTAGCAATAACAGGTACTGAAACGGCTTCAGAAATTTCGCGCGTAATGTCATTGGCAAAACCATCTTTTGTTCCATCGTGATTCATTGAGGTTAAAAGAATTTCTCCAGCACCAAGTTCAACTGCTTGTTTTGCCCAATCAAGCGCACGAAGTTCGGTTTTGATTCGTCCTCCGTTGAGGTACACAAACCATTCGTTATCTTCAAACTTTACATCAATGGCAATCACCACACACTGAGAGCCGAACTGTTTGGCTAGGTCAGTGATAAGTTGAGGATTGCGTACAGCTGCCGAATTTATTGATATTTTATCAGCGCCTTTTTGTAATAACAATTCTACATCTTCAACACTAGAAATTCCTCCACCAACAGTGAATGGGATATTGATGTTTTCTGCTACTCGTTGCACCAAATCTACCAAAGTTTTACGTTTTTCGTGAGTAGCGGTAATATCCAAAAATACTAATTCATCGGCACCTTGGGCTGCATAATAAGCTCCTAACTCAACTGGGTCTCCCACATTTTTCAGCCCAACAAAATTGATGCCTTTTACAGTTTTCCCGTCTTTTACGTCTAGACAAGGAATAATACGTTTTGCTAACATTTCTTATAATCTAATAAAATTTTCCAACAATCGCTGTCCAACTTTGCCCGACTTTTCGGGATGAAACTGTACAGCATAAAAATTATCTTTCTGAAGTGCCGAACTATAATCAACACCATAATGCGTTGTGGCTATTGCATGTTGCGAAGTTTCAACAAAATAACTGTGTACAAAATAGAAATAATCGTTCTCTGCAATTCCATCAAAAAGCAACGACTTTATTCTTGCCACCGAATTCCAACCTATTTGAGGAACTTTTAGCGTAGGTGTTTCAAATAACCGAACTTTTTCGGAAAAAATGCCTAAGCAGTTTGTTGAATTTTCTTCGGAAAAAGAACACATCAATTGCATTCCTAAACAAATGCCCAAAACCGGTTGTCGAAGAGAAATCAACAATTGGTCTAAATTGCGACTTTGCAAGTAATGCATTGCCGAAGAAGCCTCGCCAACTCCAGGGAAAATGACTTTATCTGCCGAAATTAATTCTTCAGAATTATCAGTAACAATAGGATTGATTCCGATACGTTGCAATGCGTAACTCACCGAACAAACATTTCCTGCATTGTATTTTACGATGGCTACTTTCACAAGGAGAAATTAAATTTCGTGAATGATGTCCATTCCTATTTGGATGGCTTGTTCGTTGAGAGGTAGTAACTTATGATGGCGTTCTGGCAAGGTTTTCTTCAATCCAAGCATTACGTTTTCAAGTTTAACCACAGGAACAATTTTGAGCAAGCCTCCTAGAACAATCATATTGAATGTTTTTGGAGAATTTGCTTTTTGCGCAGCTTCCATAGCATCTATTTGATAAACCTTGATATCTTTTCTCTCTGGGAATCGAGAGATACCATTGCTATCTAGAATAATTATTCCTCCAGGTTTTATTTTTGGTTCGAACTTATCTAACGAAGGTTGGTTGAGTAAAATTGCAACATCGTATGAAGTTAGAATAGGAGAACTTATTCTTTCATCGCTCAAAATTACGGTTACATTGGCAGTTCCACCACGTTGTTCGGGACCATATGATGGCATCCAAGTTACTTCCTTTCCCTGAAGTAAACCAGAATAGGCCAAGATTTTTCCCATAGAAAGAACTCCTTGTCCTCCAAAACCTGCTATAATAATTTCTTTTTTCATCTCTTTCTCTCCTTAATTTATTTGTCTTTCAAATCGCCCAATGGATATTTTTTGAACATATTTTCTTCCATCCACATGTTAGCTTGATGAGGTGTCATTTTCCAACCTGAATTACAAGTAGAAACAAATTCTACAACAGAAGTTCCTTTTTTAGCCATAGCATTTTCAAATGCTTTACGAATAGCTTTCTTAGATTTACGAATAGCAGGAACTGTATGTACACTTTGACGTGTTACGTAGCAAGTTCCATCTAATTGGGCCAATAAGTCGGATATTTTTAGGGGAAAACCATTAAGTTTTACATCTCTTCCGTAAGGGCAAGTTGCAGTTTTCATCCCTTCCAAAGTAGTCGGAGCCATCTGGCCTCCTGTCATTCCGTAGATTGCATTATTGATGAAGAAAATGACAATGTTTTCACCACGATTACAAGCATGGATGGTTTCAGCAGTACCAATTGCAGCAAGATCTCCATCTCCTTGATAGGTAAATACGCAATTTTCTGGCAACAAACGACTAATTGCAGTAGCAATAGCAGGCGCACGACCGTGAGCTGCTTCTTGCCAATCAATATCCAAATAGTTGTAAGCGAAAACTGCACAACCAACAGGAGCAATGCCAATTACAGTTTCTTTTATTCCCATTTCTTCAATCACTTCTCCGATAAGTTTATGTACTACACCATGACTACAACCTGGACAATAGTGCATGTTTCTATCGTTCATTATCGAAGTTTTCGTGTAAACCAAATTTTCTGGTTTTATTATATCTTGTGTTGTCATACGTTCTCTTTTTTATTTAACTAATTGCTTTTTCAATTGTTCTAAAACTTCTTCTGGAGTTGGAACAACACCACCCATACGTCCGTAGAACTCAACAGGAATTGAACCATTTACAGCTAAACGAACATCTTCAACCATTTGTCCTGCACTTAGCTCTACTGTTAATATGCCTTTTGCTTTTTTTGCCAATTCTTGAATCTTTAACGTTGGAAATGGATAAAGTGTAATTGGGCGAAGAACTCCGATTTTCAATCCTTCCTTACGTCCAATTTCCATCGCACTCATACAAACACGAGCAATTGAACCAAAAGCAATAAGTACAAAGTCTGCATCGTCGCAATTTACGGCTTCAAATCGTACTTCATTTTCACAGATTTCTTTATACTTGGCTTGTAAGCGTAAATTTGTTCGTTCCATTTCTTCTGCTTCCAATGCCAACGAAGTTGTTACATTGCGTTCGCGATTATCTGGTTTGCCTAACGTTGCCCAAGGACATTGTTGACGAATTTCATCGTTAGTTCGACGAGGACGATAAGGTGGCAGAATTACTTTTTCCATCATTTGGCCAATAATTCCGTCTGCAATGATCATTGAAGGAGTTCTGTATTTGAAAGCCAAATCAAAACCTAAAGCAACAAAATCAGCCATTTCTTGCACCGAAGAAGGAGCTAAAACTATTAGACGATAATCTCCATGACCACCACCTTTTACTGCTTGGAAATAGTCGGCTTGACTAGGTTGAATAGTTCCTAATCCAGGACCTCCACGCATTACGTTTACAATCAAACAAGGCAATTCTGCACAAGCAATATAAGAAATGCCCTCTTGTTTTAAACTTACTCCTGGACTCGAAGAGGATGTCATTACACTTTTTCCACAACCTGCTCCTCCGTAAACCATATTAATTGCAGAAACTTCGCTTTCTGCTTGCAAAACTACCATTCCTGTTGTTTTCCAAGGTTGAAGTTCCATAAGTGTTTCCATAATCTCCGATTGAGGAGTAATAGGATAGCCAAAATAACCATCGCAACCATAACGAATGGCAGCTTCGGCAATGGCCTCATTTCCTTTCATCAATCTTATTTCTTCCATACGCCTAAATTTTTACCTTATAAACTGAAATACAAGCATCTGGGCAAACATAGCCACACGATGCACAACCAATACAAGCATCTTCATTTTGCATATACACAAAATTGTACCCTTTTGTATTTACCTCTTTCGACATACCTAAAACATCCGAAGGACATGCTTCTATACATAAGGCACAACCTTTGCAACGCTCGGTATTTACTACAACAGCACCTTTAATTTTTGCCATTTTTATATATCTTTTATAGTTATTTTTAAAATAATTCGCAAAGGTAATACTTTTTTTTTATTACGAGTTTGTCTGTTTCTTTTTAATGTGAAAAAGCAATATCTATTTTTTTCTTTTTTTTTGATGTTCGCTATAAAAAAAAGTTTTTTTGAGAAACTTGTTGCACAATTAAAAATTAGATATTACCTTTGCAACACTTTTTTGAAAAAAAGTAAAAAGCTTCAATAGCTCAGTTGGTTAGAGCACCTGACTGTTAATCAGGGGGTCGTTGGTTCAAGCCCATCTTGAAGCGCAAAAAAATATTCTTCAGTAGCTCAGTCGGTTAGAGCATCTGACTGTTAATCAGAGGGTCGTTGGTTCAAGTCCAACCTGAAGAGCAAAAAATAAAAATGTATGTTTCGGATTTTCTTCCGAAACTATTTTTATGTAGAAAATTATACAACTTTTTTTGCGCAAAGAAATGGCAAATTCCAATTTTGTTGACTATGTGAAAATCTTTTGCCGAAGCGGAAAAGGTGGGGCAGGTTCTGCTCATTTTCATCGAGAAAAATATATTCCAAAGGGAGGTCCAGACGGAGGTGATGGTGGTCGAGGTGGACATGTTATTCTTCGTGCAAATAAAGATTATTGGACTCTTATTCATTTGAAATACGCACGACATATTTTTGCAGGAAATGGTGAAAGTGGAGGCGGAAGTAGAAGTTTTGGTGCTGACGGAGAGGATAAAATTATTGAGGTTCCTTGCGGTACAATGGCATACGATGCAGAAACTCACGAGTTTATTTGCGATGTAACCGAACATGGTCAAGAGGTTATTTTGCTTAAAGGTGGACGTGGAGGTTTAGGCAATTGGCATTTTAGAACAGCTACAAATCAAACACCCCGTTATGCGCAACCTGGAGAACCAATGCAGGAACGTTCTATTATTTTGGAACTAAAAGTTCTTGCCGATGTTGGATTGGTTGGTTTCCCAAATGCAGGAAAATCGACTCTTTTGTCGGTAGTTTCAGCTGCAAAACCAAAAATTGCAAATTATCCTTTTACTACACTTGTCCCCAATCTTGGAATTGTAATGTATCGAGACAATAAATCTTTTTGCATGGCCGATATTCCTGGAATAATAGAAGGGGCTCACGAAGGAAAAGGTTTGGGCTTGAGATTTTTACGGCATATAGAAAGAAATTCTATATTACTCTTTATGATTCCTTCTGATAGCGAAGATGTGGAAAAGGAATATGAGATTCTTCTTAATGAATTAAGAGAGTATAATCCAGAGTTGGTGGATAAAAAGCGCATTCTTGCAATCACAAAGTGTGATGTGGTGGACAAAGAACAAATTGAGAAATTGCAAAAAAAATTACCAAAGGTTCCAAGTGTGTTTATTTCTTCTGTTGCGGGAGAAGGAATAGCCGAACTTAAAGACGTTCTTTGGAAAGCATTGCAAGAGTAAAAAAATCAACACGCAGGGATGAAAAGAATTGCAATTCTCGGTTCTACTGGATCCATTGGCACTCAGACGCTTGAAGTTATTAAGCAAAATCCAGAACGTTTTGAATTATATGCCATTACTGGAAACAATAATGTTGATTTACTTGTTAAACAAGCTCGTGAATTTTTGCCAGAAGTGGTTTGTGTTGCAAACGAATCGCTCTATCAACAGGTAAAAGATGCGCTAAATGATTTGCCAATAAAAGTTTTTTCAGGTAAAGAATCTATTGCGGAGATGGTGCAAATGCAACCTATTGACATTGTTGTAACAGCAATGGTTGGTTATGCAGGACTTTTGCCAACTATCAGGGCTATTGAAGCAGGAAAAACTATTGCCTTGGCAAACAAAGAAACTCTTGTTGTGGCTGGGGAACTTATTTGTGATTTAGCACAAAAATATAATGCTCCTATTTTGCCAGTTGATAGTGAACATTCAGCTATTTTTCAATGTTTAGCAGGAGAGTGCAATAGTAAAATCGAGAAAATATTACTTACAGCATCAGGAGGACCTTTTCGAACTTTTTCTTTTGACGCATTGAAGAGCGTTACTGCAAAGCAGGCTCTTAAACATCCTAATTGGGAAATGGGGGCAAAAATCACTATTGATTCAGCAAGTATGATGAATAAAGGTTTCGAAGTGATTGAGGCAAAATGGTTATTTGGATTAAATGCTGAGCAGATAGAGGTGCTCGTTCATCCTCAAAGTATTGTTCATAGTATGGTTCAGTTTGCCGATGGAGCAATAAAGGCTCAACTTGGAGCTCCAGATATGAAACTTCCTATTCAATATGCACTTACATATCCTGAACGTATAGAGGCTGATTTTCCACGTGTGGATTTTACTAAAACTACACAACTTACTTTTGAAAAACCAGATTTGCAAAAGTTCAGAAACCTACAATTTGCTTTTGATGCCATGAAAAAAGGAGGAAACTTACCTTGCATACTTAATGCTGCCAACGAGGTTGTGGTTAAGGCCTTTTTAGAAGAGAGAATAAGTTTCTTGCAAATGAGTGAATTGATTGAGTTTGCGATGAGAAAGGTGGAATTCATTGCTCAACCCACTTATGAGGATTATGTTGAAACAGACAAAAAAACAAGAATATTTGTCTCAGAACTTTTCTAGGAATTAAATCTTTACAAAATAATTTCTTCGGTACATAAAAAATAGTACACCGAAGACACATCCTACTTGAGACAACTCAATAAAAAAAGGATAAAGATTTTCTGAAAATTGCTCCAAACCATAAAAGAGTGAAGTTCCTACACTTCGGAAATTTACAAGTTCAAATAATACATATGCCACAATAGAATTCATTCCATAAATTCTTAGCCAAAGAAATGGTTTTTGAATTTTTCTTACATCAATAACGTAATAAAAGACTGCTAACAATAAGAAACATATTCCTCCGCTAAAAAGTGTCATTGAACTTGTCCAAAGACGTTTTATGATAGGCATTTGAGAACTCCAAACAAAACCAATAATTAGCAAAACAGCACCTATTACTCCCAAAAGCAAAGTTTTTCTATTTTCTGAAATAGAGGTTTTTAGCAACGATCCAGCAAAGGTTCCAAGAAGTATTGTTGCAGAAAAGTTCAAACTACTAAGTATCCACGTATAAGTATAAGAATCAGAGAAAAACCATTCGCCGTTCTTCCAGAATACTCCATCTTTGAATCTCCCTAAAACAACATTATCAATACGATAAGCAATGTTTCCTATTGGAGAAAAATCATTGTCTCCGAAACAATAAAAAACAGCCCAATAGGCAATTAGAAGAAGAGATGCTACAACTATTTGCCATTTGGTTTTGAAAAACAAAAACAACAACGAAGCAACTAAATACCCTATAGCAATGGCTTGTAATGTATTTGAAAAAATACGAAAACGATAAATGTCAAAAGACAATAAATTGCCTTGAACAAGACAACCTAATATCCATAAGACAAAAAAACGTTTTACGATCTTTAGCCATAAACTGACATTTTTGGGCTCTCCCTTTTTGTATCGAGAAAATGCAAACGGAATAGTTATCCCCGACATAAAAAGAAAAAGAGGCATCACGATATCCCAAACACTAAAACCCTGCCACGCTACGTGGTCTATTTGAGCCTTTAATGCTAATGAAAAAGGCGACTGATATGCTTCGCAAAGCTTCCAAAGAAGCGGTTGTAACGCAACCAAAAAGAACAAATCTGCTCCTCTCAGCACATCCAATGAAACCAAACGTTGTTGTGGCTTTGTCATTTTTTTTATTTAAGGTTTTTGAGGGTATGTCCCATCTTTTCTTTCTTAGTTTTCATATAAACCGAGTTATATTTGTTGGTTTCTATTTCGATGGGCACATTCTCTACAATTTCCAACCCATAACCTTCCAAGCCAATACGTTTAACAGGATTATTTGTCATTAAACGCATTTTTTTTATGCCAATTTCTCGCAAAATACTTGCTCCAACACCATAATCTCGCTCATCAGCTTTATAACCAAGATGAATGTTTGCTTCTACTGTATCAAGACCTTCTTCTTGCAATTTGTAAGCTGCAATTTTGTCCATAAGGCCAATTCCACGACCTTCTTGATTAAGGTAAATAATAGCTCCTTTTCCTTCTTTTTCAACTGCTTGCATGGCCAGATGAAGTTGTTCGCCGCATTCGCAACGCTTGGAACCAAAAATATCACCTGTAGCACAAGAAGAGTGCACTCGAACTAAAACAGGTTCGTCTTCCTTCCAAGTGCCTTTTATGAGTGCCATGTGTTCCAATCCATTTGATTTTTGGCGAAAAGGAATAATTCTAAAATGTCCGTAAGCAGTGGGCAAATCAGCTTCTTCTCCTTTTTCTACAATTGTCTCCGTGCGAAGTCGATAAGCAATCAAGTCGTGAATAGTTATGATTTTAATGCCGAACTTTTCTGCTATTTTTTGCAATTCAGGCATTCTTGCCATTGTTCCGTCTTCGTTCATTATTTCCATCAGAGCTCCAGCAGGATAAAGCCCTGCAAGGCGAGCCATGTCGATAGTTGCTTCGGTATGTCCCGCACGACGAAGTACGCCTTTTTCTTGTGCATAAAGCGGATTGATGTGTCCTGGTCGGCCAAATGTTTGAGGCGTTGAATTTGGATCGGCTAACGCACGAATAGTAGCAGCTCTATCCGCGGCAGAAACTCCTGTTGAGCAACCTTCTATTTTATCAATAGTAACAGTAAATGGAGTTCCAAGAATAGATGTGTTGTCCGATACCTGACGTGGCAAATCGAGTTCGTTGCAGCGCGAAATAGTAATAGGAGCACAAAGCAAGCCTCGCGCATGTTTGAGCATGAAATTTACTTTTTCTGGGGTGATCTTTTCGGCGGCGATAATAAAGTCGCCTTCGTTTTCACGATCTTCGTCATCAACTACAATTAGGAATTTTCCTTCGCGAAAATCCTCAATAGCTTCTTCTATTGTATTTATCTTCATATTGCTTTATTTTTTTTCTTAAATAACAATTTTAGGTTGGAGAAAGTTTTTCTCCACGCTTCGGAATTAAATAGAGGTGAATCAGTAGCCGCTTTATAGGTCAAAAATATGCCTATAGGCAACAAAATCAGAGAACTAAACCACATCCCAAAGAACGTGTTCCACATACCTTCGGTTGCCATTTTTGTTCCAATATTGTTCAAAATATAATAAATAACAAAAAACACTACTGAGATTACTACGGGCATTCCCAATCCGCCTTTTCGAATAATGGAGCCAAGAGGCATTCCTATGAAAAAGAAAATAATGCAAGCAAACGACAAAGTAAAACGATTATACCATTCTACCAAATGTTTGTTTACATACGATTGTGCGGAATCAATCAGTGTTTGATTGTAGCGTACATTACTTTTTGCTACTTCGACTTTGTTTTGAGCAAGTTTCAGTACTTTTTCCATTTGCACTTTGGAGAGGGTGCGGAAAAGTGAATCAACATTATAACTTTTAAGAGTTTCTTCTATGTTTTTCGCCGCAGAAAAAACCGAATCCTTATTTATATTCTCACCCAAAGGTTTGAAAAATGTGCTATTTTTTATCTTGTTCTGATAGGCAAAAGCTACAGAATCTCTAACTAAACGAGAAGAATCAATGTCTTTGTTCAAACGCTTTAAATCTTTACTGATATGTTGATCTTGCAAAAAAGATTCGTCCATTCGATTGAAATTTCCGTCAAAATCAATCAAAATTTCCTTCTGTTTGAATGTTTCTCGGCGATATGGAATGTTGTTTTTTGTTTTTTGTTCCATTTTCAAATTTTCAAACATTTCGCCATCGTAGAGAGTGAGAATTAAATTCATTTTATCCTTGGTAGACTTTATTTTTGCTGAGTCAGCAGTCAATATCGCTGCATCTCTAAATCCATTTGTAAAGTCGTACATCTTGACGTGTTTTAATAATTTTTTTTTATGATCCTTTTCTCTTACGTAGATATTCAAACCTGTTATTCCAGAATAAAATTCTCCAGTTGGGATTTCTAATTCTGGGGATTTGTGTTTAATTGAAAATATCAGAGTCCAAAGTTTTTTTTGCGTTATTGGCAATACATTATTCGAAAAGAAAAAAGCTCCGATTGAAAGCATTATTACACTGATTAGAAGTGGCAATACGATCCTAAAAAGGGAAATTCCAGCCGACTTCATAGCCAAAAGTTCTAACTTTTCGCCCATATCGCCAAATGACATCAGTGATGCCAATAATACTGCCAAGGGTAATGCTAAAGGAATAAGCGATAATGCAGAATAAAAGAAAAATTCAAATAACAAAGAAAAATCGAATCCTTTACCTACCAAATCGCCTATGCGCAACCACAACGTTTGCATTACCACAATAAAAAGACAAATAAAAAAAGTGGCTGCAAACGTGATAAAAAAATTGCGTAATATGTAACGATCTATTTTTTTCAAAATCAACGGAGAATCAAAATTCCAACCAAGTCGCAAAGATAGTGAAAACTTATGAAGTTAGCGATAAAATCCTTTAAGGCGATAATTATAAGAAAAATTGCTTAAGAGTGACACTTATGCGGCATTCAACAGTTACCGCACAATGTTGCAGATGATACAGATAGATGGGGTAAAGGTGAACGATGGACGTATGTTGGCAAGTAAGAAGCCACGCCGCTATCTTTGTAACAAAGATTTGGAAATTGAAGAAAAAGTAGCGATACAAAAGTATATTGAATCGTTGCTAGAAAATACAGACGACTCTCATCTGCTTTATTTTGAAAATAATGACTATATTTACATATTCAATACTTTGCTGTCAAGATATGAAGAGAATATTGTTGACGGTGACGGTTTTGAAATTCTGCGAAAAATAGATTTAAATAATATATCAAATGAAGAACAAAGAGAAATTGATAGAATCGCCGACAAGAATCTTCAATCTTTTGATAAGAATATTGGCGAGTTTAGGAATGAACAAAAAGTTAATCACAGCAGTGGCAATAATTCTGCCAAAGCCACAGCAGCGGTACAAACTGATGGAGTGGATATCGGAACAGGCAAAAACTCAAAAGCCGACAGAGGGCGAGATACTGGAGCAGGCAATGATAATAGAGGAAACGGAGGAATAAACACACTTGAAGGCACAATCCTCTTCAGCAGAAGAAAGGGTGCAGAGAGCATTAAAATAGATAGAATAAAATATCCGTCTATTTTAGGAACTTTTCTGCCTCATTGTTTTGTAAAATTTCAATAGCCCTTTGCAAAACTAAATCTTGCTCATTGATAATCTGAAAATAAGCAGAGGAGTTCCACAAATCGCGAGCAATGATGGCTTTAATCAAAGTTTCTATATATGTTTTTGAAAGCTCATACTGAACTTGATCAAAAGCCATTCCCGATTTCTCTGCATTTTCCACCAATTGTTCAAGTAAAGTGCTTTCTACTTTATAGTTTTGCACAAAGTTGTTTGCAGTCTTGTATTTGTTTCTCAATAGTTTTTCTTGTTCAAGAACATACTTCGAAACCGTTTTATTCAGTACGCCTTTGGTAATAATGTTTTGGTAGTAGTCAGAAAAAAAAGAGGTATCTAATGGAACAAAAACATCTGGCATAATTCCTCCTCCTCCGTATACGGTACGTTTTTTTATCAATGTTTCATATTTTAGCGAATCAGGGAAAACAATACTATCTTCGCTTTGCAACTCTCCTTTGACAAGTCTATCTGTCAAATCCTGATAATATTTTTCTGTTCCTTCTCCATATGGACGCTGAATCCAACGTTTAGTAGGTGTAAGGTAACGAGCAACGGTCAGTCGGATAACTGAGCCATCGTTCAACGCTAACGGACGCTGAACCAAACCTTTGGCAAAAGTGCGTCGCCCAACTATCAAAGCTCTATCCCAATCTTGTAAAGCTCCTGCAACAATTTCACTTGCCGAAGCAGAATATTCGTCCACCAAAACAACTAAGTTGCATTTTTCGTATTTACCTTTTCTTCTCGTGAGCTCTTCTTCAAGTAAAGAGTCGCTTCCTTGTGTAAAAACTATCGTTTTTTCGCCTGAAAGGAATTCGTCGGTTAACTCCAATGCCGTTCTTAGCAAACCACCCGAGTTGCCTCTCAAGTCAAGAATAATGTTTGAAAACGAGCCTAACTTTTTCATTGCCGAGTGGAATTCCGCCATGGTCTGAAGTCCAAAACTGTTTAGTTTGACATATGCCGTTTGTTTGTCAATTTTATATGCAGCATCAAGGGTATGAATGGGAATTTTGTCTCTTATGATATGAAACGGAATCAACTCTTTTTCTCCTTTTCGTTTGATGTCAACAATCACTTCGCTACCTTTTGGTCCTCTGATCTTTTTTGTTATCTCCGAAGTTGTCATTTTGACGCCAGAAATTGGGACACCATCTACACGAATCAACTGATCACCGAGCAAAACACCAACTTTTTGAGCTGGGCAACCTGAAATTATTTGCAACACTTGCAATGTGTCGTCAATCATTTGAAACGAAATACCAATGCCTTCAAAATTTCCGTTTATCGACTCGTTGGCTTTTTCTATTTCCGAAGCAGGAATATATGTGGAGTGTGGATCTAATTGCTCCAAGATTCCTCTGATTGCATTTTCTACTAAAATAGAATCGGAAATAGAATCAACATAAAAACTTAGAATTGAATTAACGGCATTGTTTAGTTTCCAATACTGCTGTGCCGAAAATTCTCGTTTAGAGAACAACAAAATAGGGCAACAAAATAGGATAACTAAGATTGCTTTTTTCATTATTTTCTTTCGTGTTTATATTTGAAAAGCGCTGCAAATAGTACAGCAACAACCAATGCATAAGAGGCAAAAATAAACCAAACCATATTCCAATTGCCAAGCAAGAATTGATCAGACCACGAGCAGTAGCGATTAACAATCATTCCTGCAATCCACGTTCCTACCGATGCGCCAATCCCATTGGTCATAAGCATAAACAAACCTTGTGCGTTTGCTTGCATCGGTTTGCTTGCCTCTTGCTCAACAAACAATGCCCCCGAAACATTGAAAAAGTCGAAAGCCACTCCATAAACCACGCACGAGAGGAATAGAAATACAATGCCCAAGGCACTCTCGGTGGATCCTATGCCAAAAAATCCGAAACGAAGCACCCAGCCAAACATAGCGATAAGCATCACTTTTTTAATGCCAAAACGTTTTAAGAAAAACGGAATTAGCAAAAGGCAAAGTGCTTCGCAAATCTGACTGACCGAAATCAAAAATGTAGGATTCTGAGCGAACCAGCTTTTTCCTACAGCGGCAAAATGGTTGATGTAAGGCGTAGCAAATCCGTTTGTAATTTGCAAACTTACACCAAGAAGCATCGAAAATAGAAAGAAAATGGCCATTTTCTTCTGTTTGAAAAGTACAAATGCGTCTAAACCAAGTCGTTGTATGAGTGTTTTTTGACTGTTTTTTTTGTTGGAAGCAATAATACATTCGGGTAAGGTAAAACAATAAAGACCTAACACTATGCCCAATACGGCAGAAATAATCAACTGCATATAGGTAAACTGAGCTGTTTCAGCTAAACCTATTTTTACAAAATTGACAAACCACATTGCAGCAATAAAACCTACTGTTCCAAATACTCGAATAGGAGGAAAGTCTTTAATCTTGTCGAATCCATAACGTTCTAAAGCGGAAAATGCTACAGTGTTTGCCAATGCAATGGTTGGCATATAAAACGCCACACTAACGCAGTAGGGTAAAAAAATGGCCCAAATGCTAATGCCAACGCCTTGCATCCCCATTACAGCTGTTAGAAGCATAAATCCAGATGACAAAAGGTGAGCAATGCCAAGCAAACACTGCGGTTGAATATATTTATCGGCGATGGTTCCCATTATTGATGGCATGAAAATAGAAACCACGCCTTGTGCTATGTAGAACCAAGCAATGTACTCGCCTAAACCGATGCGACCCAGGAAATTGCCTATACACGTTAAGTATGCTCCCCAAACGGCAAATTGGAGAAAATTCATTATAACTAATCGAAATTTCAATCCCATAAAGTTTCTATATTTTAGTTTTCAGAACGTCTCTTATTGCTGCTGCTTTCTCATATTCTTCGGCTTTCACGCTCTCCTCAAGTAGAGCTTCGAGGCGAGGACGATCCATATCAAAAAGCGTCATTTCGTGTTTTAAGAATACTACTTTGTCTTTGATGTTTGACCCAAAATTAGCCAAAATGCTCTCCTCTAAAAAGATAGGAGCCTTTGTGCGCAATGCTAATGCAATGGCATCCGACGGACGAGAATCTGTCTCAAATGTTTTGTTTTCCAAACCTCGCCAAACCATAGTGGCAAAATAAATGCCATTTTTTTTGTCGTAGATAAAAACTTCTTGAAGTTTCACATCAAACGTTTTTGCTACGAGAATAAACGTGTCGTACACCAACGGACGAGGCAATGATAGTGGTTCTAAAGCAACAATGATGGCTTGTGCTTCTGCTTGACCTATAATCAACGGTAAGGTTCTTTCTCCGTCGATTTCTTTCAGCATCATTACGCGAAAAGGTGTATCGTCGTTTTTCGAAATTCCCATTACACAAACTTGTTTTTTCATCCTTTTTCTTTTTTTAACTAAAAAGCAAAAATACAAAAAGCTTTCGTTTATTTTTTCTGTTGAGATAAAAGACATTGATAAAAATGGAAGTTTCTAGTCGGAAAAACTCCAACCAACAGTTGTTACTTCGAGACTTTTCAGTTCGTTGGTTGTTTATGTGCATTTGTTTTTCATTGTAAATCTGTATCTTTGCAATCTCGTGAAAAAATAAGAAAACAATATGACAACACAAGAACAGATTAAAGCAGCATCCGAACGCGTAGATGCGCTGAGGAGGTATCTTTGACATTGAGTTGAAGAAAATAGAACTTGAAGAAGAGGAATTGCGTACGCAATCGCCCGACTTTTGGAACGACGCCAAGGCTGCCGAAGAGCAGATGAAAAAGGTTCGTTCGCTAAAGTTTTGGATTAATGGCTACAACGAAGTATTGTCGGCTACAGAGGAGGCACGTTTGGCGTTTGAATTTTTTAAGGAAGAAGCGGCTACAGAACAGGAAGTAGATACGGCTTATGCTCATGCTATTGCACTTATTGAGGAGTTGGAATTGAGAAATATGCTCCGCAAAGAGGAAGATAAGATGGGTGCTGTGATAAAAATAGTGGCAGGAGCGGGTGGCACTGAAGCACAAGATTGGGCAGAGATGCTTATGCGTATGTATATGCGCTACTGCGAAAAACAAGGCTACAAGGTAGAAATTTCAAATATCCTTGATGGTGACGAAGCTGGTATAAAATCGGTAACTTTCCAAGTGCAAGGCGATTATGCTTATGGTTTCTTGAAAAGCGAAAATGGTGTGCATCGGTTGGTACGAGTATCGCCTTATAATGCGCAAGGTAAACGAATGACTTCTTTTTCATCCGTATTTGTAACACCACTTGTTGATGATACGATAGAGATTGAAATAGTTCAAGCAAATATTTCGTGGGATACGTTCCGCTCATCGGGTGCAGGAGGTCAGAATGTGAACAAAGTGGAGTCGGGTGTGCGTTTGCATTATACATTTCGCAATCCGGTTACGGAGCAAATGGATGAGATAGTGATAGAAAACACCGAAAGTCGCGACCAACCGAAAAACAAAGAAAATGCCTTGCGGTTACTTCGTTCGCAACTCTATGAATTGGAACTTGAAAAACGCAATGCAGAAACTGCAAAAATAGAGGCAGGAAAGAAGAAAATAGAGTGGGGATCGCAGATTCGTTCGTATGTGTTCGACGATCGTCGCGTAAAAGATCATCGTACTGATTATCAGACCTCTAACGTACAAGCAGTGATGGATGGCAACATTGATGGATTTATAAAAGCTTATTTAATGGAATTTGGTGGAGAGGAATAGAAAAAAACTTTCTGCTTTGAGATGTTATAAAATTAAGAAAGGAGAAAAAATATGTTTTCAGGAATTGTAGAAACTGCAGCAGTCGTAACTCGTTTGGAAAAAGATAAAGACAATTTGCACATCACATTGAAATGTGAGTTTACTGACGAGTTGAAGATAGATCAAAGTGTAGCTCACAATGGTGTTTGCCTTACGGTGGTAAATATTGACGGTGATGAATATACCGTAACGGCTATCAAAGAGACGCTTGACAAATCGAATCTTGGTTTGCTCGGTATAGGAACTAAAGTGAACCTCGAGCGTAGTATGAAAATAGATGGACGACTAGATGGTCATATTGTGCAGGGTCATGTAGACCAAACTGCTGTATGCCAATCAGTAGAAGAAAACAACGGAAGTTGGTATTACACATTCCGCTACAAAGTGGATGAGGCTCAAAAACGCAAAGGTTACACTACGGTGGAAAAAGGTTCGGTAACGGTAAATGGAGTGAGCTTAACTGTTTGCGACTCGAAAGACGATGGTTTTTCGGTGGCAATCATTCCTTATACTTATGAACATACAAACTTTCATCAAATAAAAGAAGGTACAGTCGTAAATATTGAATTCGATATTATCGGGAAATACCTTTGCAAGTTGATGAATATTGCTTAAGTTTTTTTGAAAAGATTGAGTAAAATGTTCAAACGCTTTTGTTTGGTATTTTGCTTTGTATGTATAGCAAATCTATTGATTGCAGAAACTCTTTTGGAAAAACCAAATTTGCAAATTCCGAGCAAAATTGCTCCATTTTATTTTGGACCAAATGCGTTTCCTGTTCCAGATATGCTTGATAGCAGTACATCAGATGAACTGAAAGTAGAATTATCGGGTGATTATTATGTTGGTTTTGAGAAAGATTGGACTGCAGATGTTTTTGCAAAAATATCAATACCTCTTTTTAGTGAAAGGGTGAGACTGACTATTTGGATGCCATTTGTTGAGTTTTATGGATATACTGCAGAAAGAAAAAGACAATGTCGTTTGAATGATTCAATTCCTTCTAAAGGTCGAGACTCGGGAGATGTTTACATTTCTACAGAAATTTGTTTGTTGAAACAAACGAAGTTTTGCCCTGATGTGGCCATTAGAGCTGCGTTGAAAACTGCATCATCTGATAAGGGATTTTATAATGCTCGAAATTATGATTGCCCGGGTTATTTTTTTGATGTTGCAGTGGCTAAATCTATTAAATTCAAAAACAATTTTTTTGAAGAGTTGAGGTTTTCTGGGAGTACAGGATTTCTTTGTTGGCAAACCGATAATGGCCGTCAGAATGATGCAGTGATGTATGGCTTGCAAGTTAAACTACAAACAAAGTATTTGATTGTTTCTGAAACTTGGAGTGGGTATGCAGGTTGGGAAAAAGATGGAGATCGACCAATGTCTTTGAAAACTAATTTGATTTGTCGTGTTAAAAACTTTGAACCATTTTTTACATATCAGTATGGAATAAAAGATTACCCATTTCATCAGTTTAGAGTGGGATTAGGTTATAAAATTGGCATTTTGAATAAAGAGAAGAAGAATTAGAATAGATTCTTCCTTTCTTTAGAATTTGTGTTCTTTGAGAAAGAAATATGCTCTAAAAATCCACACGATGATGAGCGACATTATCCAACGAGAAAATAGAACTATCCACCATACTGCTCCGACGGTTACTACGATGCTCAAATCTTCGACATTGCTGTGAGACACTCCGATGTGTGCATTGAGTAAATCAATATCCCGTTTTTTTAGATTGCTTTTTTGTGCCTCTTCTACCATAATAGATGCACCATAGGAAAGCCCAACAATGTTAGCAATTATCCATAAAAAGGAGTTCTCTTTTGAAAGTCCGAAAATGTTCATCAGCGGACGAGCGGCATTTGATATATACTTCAAAATGCCAAATTCGCATAAAACACCGTGCAATATGTTGAGAGAAAGAATAATGGTTACCATTTTGAGCATAAGGAGTGAAATCATAGTAAACCAATCGAAGAAAAGAGGAAGGAATTCTCCTTGAATTTCAAAAAAAGGCAACTGGCTTAATTCTGTCGTGGTGGTTGATGAAAAGTCGGGCCGATTGGGAAGAATCAAATTTAGAACGAAACCTAAAAGGAACGAAGCAAGAGTGCGTACTGCAATAACCATTGTAAGAGACGAGCCTGTTTTGCGTTGTATGGCAGATTCTACAGGAATGGCATGTGCAGCAAGTGTCATTGCTCCAATAATGGTTACCGCACGAACGGAAATATCAATGGTTGAAACAACGGCAACACATGCATATACGTTGATAAAATATCCGCTTATGTAGGCGAAGGCAGCATCGCCTGGCAATCCAAAAAATTGGAATAATGGCGCAATGGCTGTTGAAATCCAAATCAGAATGCCTGAATATTTCAGTAGAAAAATAGCAAAAGAGACGGTTACGGTAATTCGCACCATCCACCATGCAGTGTGTAGTGCTGACGGAGTAGCCGCTTTTGCAGCACCGAAAAATCGTTTCCCGAAATCTTGCATATCTTTATAATTGAAGAAAAACGTCGCAAAATTAGCAAATAGTTAAAGAGCAACAAATGTTTTTTTCTGATGAAGAACTTTTTGTTTGTTGTTCCTTGTGTGGAAAAATTTCTTTTGTTATTGATGCATTTACTTTTTTACTATTTTTGTCCAAGAATATCACATTTTTTTAAGCAGTATAGTATGGTATATAAATTTGTTTTCTTTTCGGATGAAGTTGATAACTTTTATCGTGAAATAAAAATTGATGCAGATGCAACGTTTTTTCAGTTGCACGAAGCTATTTTGGATTCGGTAGGTTTTACTAAAGATCAAATTACCTCTTTCTTTTTGTGTACTGATCAGTGGGAAAAAGAACAAGAAATAACGTTGTTCGAAATGGATTCGGGTTCGGAGTACGATAATTATGTAATGGAGAACACTGTTTTGCGCGATTTTTTGACCGATGAAAAACAGCGAATGATTTATGTTTTTGATAATATTTCCGATAGAGCATTTTTTATGGAGTTGAAAGAAATTGTTCTTGGGTCAAATATGTCGGAAGCAGTTTGTTCATTGAAAAAAGGTGTCCCTCCAATGCAGTTAGCAGATATTGATTCGTTTGTAGCTGCGGAAACAACAATTCTCTCTGATGATGATTTTTATGGATCGGAAGGTTACAATGACGACGATTTGGGAGAGGGTTTTGGTGATATGGATTTTGAGGATTCGTCTTATTAAACGCGATGAATAAAACTCTGGTTGTTTTGCTTGGCCCTACGGGAATTGGGAAAACGTCGACAAGTATTCGTTTGGCTCAAAGTTTCGATACTTCGATTATCTCTGCCGATTCTCGTCAGGTTTTTAGAGAAATGAAAATAGGTACAGCAGCACCAGATGAAGAACAATTGAATTTAGTTCCTCATTATTTTATTGGTAACAAATCTATTTTTGAACGTTATAGTTCTGGTCAGTATGAACTGGATGTGATAGATTTATTGCAGGAGTTACACAAAAAAAAAGATGTTGTTTTGCTTGTTGGTGGATCGATGCTTTATATCGATGCGGTTTGTAAAGGAATTGATGATTTGCCAACGATAGACGAAGAGGTTCGTAGCGATTTGTTGCGTCTTTATGAGGAAAAAGGTCTTGAGTTCTTGCGTTCGCAATTGCGACTTTTAGATCCTGAGTATTACAAACAAGTTGATTTGAAAAATGCTAAGCGAATTTTGCATGCATTGGAGATTTGTTATATGACTCAGAAACCATATTCTTCTTTGCGAACAAATCCGCAAAAAAAACGTTCTTTTAATATTATAAAGGTAGGTTTGAATTGCGCAAGGGAGGAACTTTATCAAAAAATAAATACTCGTGTAGATGCAATGATTCAAATGGGGTTGCTTGATGAGGCAAAAAGTTTGTATCAGCATAAAGATCTGAATGCCTTGAATACGGTTGGATATAAAGAACTATTTAAGTATTTTTCTGGTGAATGGAATTATGAATTTGCGGTTGATATGATAAAACAAAATACTCGACGTTATGCAAAAAAACAACTTTCGTGGTTCTTAAAAGATGAAAATATAAAATGGTTTCATCCTAATGATTTTGATCTAATTCAAAGTTATATAAACGAACAGATAAAAAATGTTTGAGTTTATTCTAAAAGGGATAATAATAGGAATTTGTGTTTCGGCTCCTGTAGGTCCAATAGGTATTCTTTGTATTCAAAGAACGCTAACCAAAGGGAAAAAGGTTGGAATCATAACGGGACTTGGAGCTACTTTCTCTGATTTATTCTATGCTATGATAGCAGGATTCAGTTTAGGTTTTGTTTCTGACTTTATTACTAAATATCAATTTTGGATTCAGATAGTAGGAAGTTTAATCATTATGTTGTTTGGTTTTTATATTTTCAAAAGTAATCCAGTAAGAAGTCTTTCTTCTGTACAAAAACAAGGATCTAGCGGAAGTTATTTTGCTGATTTTGTTACGTCGTTTGCACTTTGTATTACAAATCCTATGATTCTGTTCATATTTATTGGGCTTTTTGCTCGAATGGGATTTTTTACTTCAGATGAACCTCTTTATCAGAGCATAGTTGGATTATTTTCTATCCTTCTCGGTGCGTTTCTTTGGTGGCTAACTTTAAATAGTTTAGTGGATCGTTTCCGTAAAAAAATAAATGTACGTGGTTTGGGCTTAATAAATAAGATTACTGGTTTTGTTATTTGTGCAATAGGTTTGGTAGGTTTTGTAATGTCAATATTTCAGGGTTAATAACTTTTTTTTGTTAATTTTATAAAAAGTTAAGTTTTGATATTGTTGGAATAAAAAAGAGTACTATCTTTACCGCCAATTATGAGGCAAAGTGCGCACTTTTTTATGGTGTTTTTTAATTTGCTGATTTTTAATTTTTTAGAAGAAATAAAAAAGAATTTTAGTAATAAAATAGATTTTAAGTTTGTTTATGAAAAGAGAAGAACAGTCATTAAAAAGAGGATTCTCGCTTAGCTTGCGAACTTTGACAATTTCGTTGTTGCTTGGAATTTCGTTTGGCGTTTTTGCGCAAACAAGGGTAACGGGTGTGATTGTTGACGAATTTGATGAGCCAATGATTGGGGCGAGTGTTAGGATTCAAGGAACATCGGTAGGTACTATTACGGACTTCGATGGAAATTTTGAGTTGAATGTTACAAGTTCGAAAGATGTTTTGGAATTCTTCTACATGGGTTACAAAACTCAAACTTCGGAAGTTGGTGGTCAAACAACATTCAGAATTAAGTTGCAACCAGACAACAAAGTTTTGGAAGAAGTTGTTGTAACAGCGATGGGTATTGAGCGTAAAGCGAAGTCGTTGACTTATGCAACTCAATCTGTTTCTGGAGCAGAATTGACTAAAGCGAAAGATTCTCACATTGCAAATTCTTTGCAAGGGAAGATGGCGGGTTTGGTTATTACTCCAAACTCTTCTGGTGCTGGTGGTGGAGCTTCCAAAATTACTTTGCGTGGTCAAACATCTTTGTTAGGAAACAATGATGCTTTGATTGTTGTTGACGGTATTCCAATTTCAAATGGTGCTTCTGGTCAGTCTTCTGTTGGTGATGCTGTGTATAGTGGTTCGCGTGATGGTGGTGACCCATTGTCAAATTATAACTCTGATGATATTGCTAATATTACCGTTTTGAAAGGTGCTAATGCTGCAGCTCTTTATGGTTCTAAGGCGAATAATGGTGTTGTCTTGATTACAACAAAGAGTGGTCGTGAAGGCGCTGTTCGTGTTGATATTTCAAGTAATACAACATTTGAAACTCCACTCGTTTTGCCTAAGTTTCAAAATGTTTATGGTTCTGTGATAACAGGAGATCCTGAAAATGGCTACGAAACTTCGGAATATAGTTGGAGTCACAAGAAATTAGCAGATTATACAGCTGCTGAGAAGAATTTGTATAGCGCATATATTCCATATTTTACAACAGAGCCAAGAGATAATCTGAAAGAGTATTTTAACTTGGGGATGAACTTTACTAACACTATTGCTATTAACGGTGGTTCGGAAAATGCTCGTTCTTATTTCTCTTACGGAAATACAACGGCAAATGGTGTTATGGAGAATAATACATTTAGTCGTCACAATTTGATGTTTAAACAGAATTTCATTTTGTTTAACAAATACCTAAAATTGGATTTCTCTGCGAACTATATTAATCAAAAAATGGAGAATGTGCCAATGTCTGGAGAAGCTCGTAACCCACTTTATTCTTTATATAAGGTAGGTCGTGATGTTGATATGCGTTATTTTAAGGCTAATTACAAACGAGTTGCTCAAACTGTTGATGATATTACATTGGGTTCTGTTCAATATAAAAGATTGTTGGGACAAGATATTCAAAACTGGCCATGGGCAGGGGAAAATTACAATAACCCTTATTGGTTGGCAGAAAAAACGTATTCTTCTCGTAGTATCAATCGTTTGATTTTGAATGGAACGGCTAATGTGAAGATTATTGAAGGTTTGAATTTCCAGGTTCGTTATAGCCGAGATCAAACGTTTGATAAGAATATTGACCAGCGTTATGCGACAATTCGCTTCAAAACAAAAGAATCTTCTTCTAACTGGTTATCGCAATCTCAAAGTGCTGAAACATTTACGGATGCTATCCTTACTTTTGCTAAGGAAGTAGGCCCTATTGGCATTAATGCGACTTTAGGAGGTAGTTATAATAAGTCAGAATGGTGGTCTTCTAATATGGGAAGTACTGCGGATACGGCAGGTATGATTAACTATTTCTATTTTTCTGATCCTGGTGGATATTTTAGAACAGGAAATGCTGCAACTGCACAATATGGTATTTATGGTACCTCTTTGGGCGCAGGAGAAAGTTGGGGAGATGACTGGAATGCAGGTGTCTTTGGAACTGCTCAGATTGGTTTTTGGGATAAGGCTTATATAGACTTTAGTTATCGTCACGATTGGTCAAAAGCATTTAGTCAGTTTAAAGGACAAACTTATACTGTAAAAGATGCAAAAGGAAACGAAGTTTTGGATAAGAATGGAAATCCTATTGTAAAAAATGCAAAAACATCTTTTGGTTATTGGGCTGTTGGAGCAAACCTTTTGTTAAAGGATTTGTTTAACATTACCAACAAAAAGATTAATATTATGAAGTTGCGTGCATCTTATTCTCAAGTGGGTAACTCTATCCCTGCAACATTGTATGGTTCATATACTTACAATGCTGTTACGGGTACTTACTCTGGTCAGGCATATTCATTTGATAATCCACAACCAGAAACAACATCTTCTTTTGAGGTTGGTTACGACATGGCTTTGTTTAATAATGCCTTTGATTTTGACATTACCTATTATTATAGTACGATGGTTAACCAATTCTTGTCTGTAGGTACTGTTTCTGGAATGAGCAAACCTATTAATACAGGTAAAATCCGTAATACAGGTATTGAGTTTACTGCAAATTATAATTGGAATATCACTAAAGATTTCTCGTGGAGAACAGGTTTGAACTTCTCTTATAACGACAACTTGATTCTTTCTACTTACAATGATGGAACAGAGTATACTATGGGTTGGGATATCGGTGGTTTCTTGATTAAGTTTAAACCAGGTGGATCATATGGTGACTTATATGTACGTGACTATGATAGAGACGAAAATGGTGCAATTATTACAAGTTCGTTGGTAGGTGCTGGTGTTACTAAATATGCAGGAAATTCAATGGCTCCATTCTATTATGGTTGGAACAATACATTTAACTACAAAGGTTTTTCTTTCTACTTCTTGTTAGATGGAAAAATTGGCGGAAAGGTTATCTCTTATACTCAAGCAAAATTAGATGCTTGGGGTGTATCTGAGGCTACTGGGGTAGATCGTGATGGATTTATTGAATTACCCGATGGACAATTGGTAGATGTTGAAAACTTCTATAAAAAGACAGGTAATGTCCCAATGAGTAATTATGTTTATGATGCGTCAAATTTGCGTCTTCGTGAACTTTCTGTTGGTTATACATTCAAAGATTTGTTGGGAGCTTCTAAAAACTTGAGTTTATCTTTTGTGGCAAGAAATTTGTGTTTCTTATATAAATCTTGTCCAGTAGATCCAGATATTTCGGCTTCTACATCGAATGGTATGGGTGGTATTGACGTATTCGCAATGCCAACGTCAAGAAGTTATGGTTTGAATATAAAAGTTACTTTCTAATAATGATATAAGGAGATTTTGAAAATGAAAAAGTATAGTTGGATATTGTTATTACCTTTATTGGTTTTCGCAGGTTGCGAAGATATCAATTATGGAGAACAAGACGACTCTGGTTTTGGAGGAGGAAGTGGAAATAGTTGGGGAGCTAATACGGTTACTTTCGACGATGCTACGGTTGAGTCTATCGAAGGTCAGCTTATTCAAGGGATGGAATATGTGATTGATTTCAGAGAACATAAATATCAGTACCAACGCAATTTGAATGTTGATGTGTATGCTGGTTATATGTCCTTGTGTATGGACTTTGATGGTCGTCAGCCATCTACCTATTATTATCCTAATAATCCATTTATCAATGGCCCTTATGGAGAAACTCCAAAATTGTATCCTTACATAGCTCCAGCTATTGCAGCTGCGTCTGATTTGGGTCGTGGAGATTTGGCTGCGATAGCTAAGATTATGTATGGTTATAGTATGTTGGCTATTGCCGATTGTAATGGTCCTATCGCTTATTATGATTGGCGAGTGTTGAAGGAGACTTATCCGTTGACGTATCTTTCCCCTAGAGAGGCTTATGGTGCGATTATTCAAGATTTGCGTGATGCCGTAGATACATTGAATGCTTATCAACCAAGCGTTGCTCAATTAAAGAGAGTAGAAGGAACAACGGCAGGATCTCC
>JAGCAG010000067.1 GCA_017652785.1 Paludibacteraceae bacterium
CCAAACCTTGCATCAACGCCGATGCACCCAAGCGGTTAGCTCCGTGGTCAGAGAAGTTTGCTTCACCAATACAGAACAAACCTTTGATAGAAGTTTGTAATTCGTAGTCAACCCAAATACCACCCATTGTATAGTGAATAGCAGGGAAAATCATCATTGGCTCTTCGTAAGGATTTTCGTCAACGATTTTTTCGTACATCTGGAACAAGTTGCCATAACGAGCAGCAACAACATCTTTTCCAAGACGATTAATTGCATCAGAGAAATCCAAGAACACTGCCAAACCTGTAGAGTTTACACCATAACCAGCGTCGCAACGTTCTTTTGCAGCACGCGAAGCCACGTCGCGAGGAACAAGGTTTCCAAATGCAGGATAGCGACGTTCCAAATAATAATCACGATCCTCTTCAGGGATATCACGTCCTTTCAATTTTCCTGCTTGAAGAGCTTTTGCATCTTCCAATTTTTTAGGCACCCAAATACGTCCGTCGTTACGCAACGATTCCGACATCAAAGTCAATTTTGATTGGAATTCGCCATGAACAGGGATACAAGTTGGGTGAATTTGAGCAAATGCAGGGTTTGCGAAGTATGCTCCTTTTTTATAAATCTGAACGGCAGCCGAACCGTTTGAGCCCATTGCATTTGTAGAAAGGAAGAAAGTGTTTCCATAACCACCAGTACCAATTACTACTGCATGAGCAAAGAATCGTTCGATGCGTCCTGTAACCAAATTACGAGCAATAATACCACGAGCACGTCCATCTACAACTACTACGTCAAGCATTTCGTAGCGAGAATACATTTTTACTGTACCTTTCTTAATTTGACGGCTCAATGCCGAATAAGCTCCAAGCAAAAGTTGTTGTCCAGTTTGACCCTTTGCGTAGAAAGTACGAGAAACTTGCGCACCACCGAAAGAACGGTTGTCGAGCAAACCTCCGTATTCGCGAGCGAAAGGAACACCTTGAGCCACACATTGGTCAATAATGTTGTTCGAAACCTCTGCCAAACGATAAACGTTAGCTTCGCGAGCACGATAGTCGCCACCTTTGATAGTATCGTAGAAAAGGCGATAAACAGAGTCACCGTCGTTTTGATAGTTTTTAGCTGCATTGATACCACCTTGTGCAGCAATAGAGTGTGCACGACGTGGAGAATCTTGAATACAGAAATTCAACACGTTGAATCCCATTTCGCCAAGCGAAGCAGCAGCCGAAGCACCTGCCAAACCTGTTCCTACTACAATAATGTCCAAACGACGTTTATTAGCGGGGTTTACCAATTTTTGGTGAGCTTTGTAGTTTGTCCATTTTTCAGCCAAAGGACCTTCGGGTACTTTGCTATCAATAAATTGTTCGTCAGCAACTGCCTTTTTTACCGCTTTTTCAACTTTTTTTGCTGCTGTTTTCACCGCTTTTACAGCTTCTTGAGTTGCTTCATCGTTTACAACTTCTTCCACTTTTTTCTTCACGGCACGTACTACTTTTTTGGTAACTTCCTTAGCAGTATCTTTTAGTTCTTCAGATTTTTTTGCCATCTTTCTTAAAGTTTTATCGTTAAACAAAAGTTAAGCCGCACAACATGAACTGCCACAACAGCCAAGAGAAGCTAAACCATAATAAATCACAACTGCAGCAAACATCAAAACCACCAAAGTAGCAACAATGTTTGAGATACATTTAACACGAGACATCCAAGTGTTGTTATTCAAGCCCAACGTGTGCAACGCAGACCAAACACCATGTGTCAAGTGGAACCAAATAGCGCCCAACCAAACAAGATAAAGCACTACATAAACAGGGCAAGAGAATGTTTCTTTAATCCAATAAACACCATTGGTTGCATTCTCGATTTCTACTGATTCGACTCCTGCCATGTGCAAAATTTCAGCAAACTGCATTTTGTACCAGAAGTTGAACAAGTGCAAACCCATACCCAATACAACAACAATACCAAGTGCCAACATGTTTTTCGATGACCATTCTACATCTTCTTGACGAGTAGAAACGGCATAACGCTTATTACCACGTGCTCGATAGTTTTGCCACGTAATAAAAAATGCATACAAAATATGCACAACAACTAGCGCCGCCAAACCTGCAGTAGCAACAAGTGCATACCAATTGGCACCCAAAAATTCACAAATCATGTTGTAACCATCTTCGGAGATAATTGCAACAAGATTCATTGTTGCATGAAACAACAAAAACAGGACTAACGCAGCCCCCGAAATACTCATAATGAGTTTTCGTCCAATAGAGGAATTAATTAACCACATAGAAAAAAAACGTTAAAAAATAATAAATTGTTAGTTATTAAATAGTTATTCAAAAATCGATTCCCTCTCGAGAAGTAGCAAAGTTACTTGTTAAAGTTTTTCTTTGCAAGAAAAAAAGTTTTTTTTGAAAAAAAACATAAAATCTACTCATTGAAGAATGATTCCGTCTTTCATTTGCAACGTGCGTTCAGAAAGTTTTGCCAGTTCCAAATCGTGAGTAATAATCACGATAGTTTGTCCGAATTTATCACGCAAATCGAAAAAAAGTCGGTGCAAATCTTCTCTATTTTTTGAATCTAAGCTTCCTGATGGCTCATCAGCAAGAATAACCGACGGATTGTTAATGAGAGCACGAGCAACGGCAACTCGTTGCTTTTCTCCCCCCGATAGTTCTGAAGGTTTGTGTGTCATTCGGTCAGAAAGTTTGAGAAAATGAAGTAATTCCTTTGCTTCTTCTGCTGCTTGACGAAAACTCTTCCCTGCAATAAGTGCAGGAATCTGTACATTTTCCAATGCAGTGAATTCGGGCAACAACTGATGAAACTGAAAGATAAAACCAATCTGTTTATTTCTAAACTCTGCTAACTTTTTTTCATTCAAAGCAAGTACATCAACGTCATTGATTTTTATCGTTCCCGAATTGGGTTTGTCCAACGTTCCGATGAGTTGCAACAATGTTGTTTTTCCTGCCCCACTTGGCCCCATAATGGAAACTATCTCACGAGGTTCAATCTTCAAATCAACACCTTTGAGCACTTGAAGCGAATCAAAACTTTTTGTAACACCTTTTAGTTCTATCATTCTTTTTCTGATTTTATTAATTCACGAATAACAAACGATGCTAAGAAACAACCAAAAACTGCTGGCATGTAAGAAATCGTTCCTACAGTAGAATTTTTATTTGGTTCTTCATCTTTGGTCAAAACAACTGCAGAATCAACCACTGTTTCAGTAGAATAAACCACAGTTATTCCTCGTTTCACACCCAATTTATGGAGACGTTTACGCACCATTTTTGCCAATCGGCAATACTCCGATTTAGAAATATCTGCAATCTTTACTTGCGAAGGGTCCATTTTGCCAGCAGAACCCATACTCGACACTACCCTAAGCCCATTTTGCAATGCGTGATAAAGCAAAAACACCTTCGGGCTTAACGTATCAATAGCATCAACAACAAAATCATAACGACACTTTTGTAACAATTCCGTTGTCAGTTCGTCACGCAAAAAAACGCTATGCAAATGCAATTTTACATTGGGGTTTATACTGAGCAAACGTTCGGCCAACACTTCTGTTTTGGGCTTCCCAAGAGTAGTTCTTAGGGCAGGGAGTTGCCGATTAAGATTTGTTTCTGTAAAAACATCGCCATCAACCAAAGTCAATTCGCCCACACCCGAACGACAAAGCATTTCGGCCACGTAGGCACCTACTCCTCCTAAACCAACAACCAATACATGTACCGAAGACAAACGCACTAACGCCTCTTTTCCTATCAAAAGTTGTGTTCGAGATTGCCAATTCGTAACCATAAAGACACTAAAACTTCAAATCGTTAAAACTCTTTTTTCGCCACAAATAAGTTTCCAGCAAAATGGAATGTGGATAAATGGTTTTGATTGATTTATCAAGAGCATTTTTCTGCACAAAGGCACGAACTTCTCCATACTCCTTTCTCATTGCCGAAAAATCTTTACGAGCTCTAAAAACTGCCTTTGCATTTGACATTTCACCTTTCAACAAAAACTGAAACATTGCCAAATAATCCAAAAACCAACGCATAGCAAACACTCTTTTCATTTGCCTAAGTGGTAGATTCTTGTAAAGCATCAGCAAATTATTTCTGAAGTTTAGATACAATTTTCTGCTATTATTTTGCAACGTTGCAGCACCAACATGTTTCACCACACTTTGCGGACAACAAAACAATTGTTTTCCCAAAAGCTGCAATCGCCAACAAAGGTCAATCTCTTCCATGTGAGCAAAAAAACGCTCATCAAAACCGCCACATTGCTTAAAATCGCTCAAACGAATGCAAAAACATGCTCCCGATGCCCAAAACACAGGTATTGAGTTGTCGTACTGACCACAATCTTTCTCCGTGGTTTTGCTCAATCGTCCACGACAAAACGGATAACCATACCGATCAATAAAACCACCGCAAGCTCCTGCGTATTCAAAATAGCAAGAATCTTTGAAAGAGAGAATTTTTGGCTGACAAGCGGCTATTTCCTCGTTGGTTTCCAAAAGTTCTATCATCGGTTGTAACCAATTTTCCGATACCTCTACGTCGGAATTCAAAAGCACAACATACTTTGCATCAATTTGCTGCAAAGCCACGTTGTAACCCTTAGCAAAACCGTAATTTTCGGGCAAAGCAATAAGTTTAACTTCGGGATATTGTTCCAAAATCTGCAACGAGTCATCTGTGGAACAATTGTCCACAACAAACACTTCTACATCTTCTGAATGCGAATGCTTAACCACCGAAGGCAAAAACTGTTGCAATAAATCTTCTCCGTTAAAATTAAGTATTACAACAGAAACTTTCATCTAAATGTTTTTTTCAAGAAAAAATGTATTACTCTTCAGTATAGATGCCTATGCTTTTCCCATATTCATACTCACCATCGAGTATCACTTGCAATAAATCTTTTTCAAGACCAAAAATATTCTCTTTTTTCATCAAGTTGAAAACAAAATTTAGCATTTCGTCTTCATCCACCATCGCATTATCCGTTGCAACATCGTCTTCCATCAGGTCGTTTTGTTCGTAATATTCGTAAATCAAATCCAACACATACTGAACCTCTTCTTCTGAAGCCGAAAAATCAGTCGAGGATAAATAATTGAGAATAAAATCTATTGCATCTTGATCATCAAATTCAATCAAATCTTTTTCCTTTGCCATAAAACGCTTTTTTTATTTACGCACAAAAGTAATGAATAAAGAGTTGCCTTCAAAAGAAAAGAAGAAAATAAACAACAACAACCTCTCTGATTTTTCAAAGAAGTTGCTGTTTTTAAGTTTACTATGTAAGTTTTAATATACGCTATACTTTTCTTTAAAATATTCTGTTTTGGGGAGTGCCGAAACGGCCTCAACCCAAATATAATTGGCATAACGCATACGTTCGTTTTCGAAACCCAAATAAATTGTTTTAAGTCCCATTGTAGGTATTCGCCCGTTGCACGATTGCGTTCCAAGCGTAGAATAATCGATATTATATTTCAGCGTAGAAACCCCCATTCCATCTTGAAAATAGTTTTTCTCAGCATTATATTTCAATTCTGGGTCTTGACTTTTTTGTATTTTGCGATACGTACCACACGATACCGCCCCCCCCACAACAACAATAAGAAATATGCGTTTTACCATTTTCATTTTTAAGTTTGAAATATACGCAATTTACACAAACAAAAAAAAAGATATTTCTATCCTTTTTATTTAAC
>JAGCAG010000068.1 GCA_017652785.1 Paludibacteraceae bacterium
AGTATTTCTGCCATTTTTTTTGCTGCTTGGGCTGTGCCACCATGAATAGAGGCGTAGGCTATAAAAACTCCATCGGTTTCGGCACGGTAGCTACTCCAGCAGTCGTAAAGATGGATGTAGTAGTCGAGATTTTCGGTAAGGATAGGTCCATGGAGTGGACAAATGGTATTAATATCTAATCCGGCGACCTTTTTTAGTAAGCCTTGCACTTGGTTGCCGTATTTCCCACAGATATTGAAGTAGTAGCGTCGTGCTTCGCATGCCCAATCTTCTTTGTGGCTCAAAGCACCGAATTTTCCAAATGCGTCGGCCGAAAAAAGCACTTTCTTTTTACTCTCGTAACTCACTATCACCTCTGGCCAATGCACCATTGGGGCACCAAGGAACGTAAGCATATGTTCTCCCAGTGAGAGAGTGTCGCCCTCTTTTACAATAATGGTTTTCTCAGCGAAGTCTGCATCGAAGAACTGTGGTAACATCTGCACAGCTCGTGCCGATGCTACTATTTTTAGTTCGGGATATTTTTCTGTAAGTTGAAGAATTTCTCCTGCGTGGTCGGGCTCAAGGTGATGCACCACAAGGTAATCGGGTTTCCGTCCGCAGAGGGCTTCTTCGAGGCGGGCAAACCACTCACTGCCAAGTCGGCTATCTACTGTATCCATAATGGCCACCTGCTCGTCGATGATGAGGTACGAATTGTACGAAATGCCATTAGGCACCACGTATTGGCTCTCGAATAAATCCAATGTCAAATCGTCCACACCGATGTATTTGATGTTTTTTGATACGTTCATAGTTATGATTTTTTTGTTTATGGCAAAATTAGCAATATTTCTTTTCTATATTTACACATCTTTTATAATCAATTAAGAACATTTATAATAAATTATAGATGAGTATCAAAAAACTAAATACATGCTTACTAACAAGCTGAACAAAGAAGATACTTTACAGAAAAAATATTCTTAATCCTGAAGATGATTTCTCTGCTGTAAAAGTTGTCATATGCCAACTAAATCCGAATAACAAGAGCTTCAGACGAATGTATTTGGAAGTAGACTGCTTTGAATAAAGTGGTTTTCTACCGATGTTCTCTATTAAGAGCGCATAGTTACGAATAACAATGCCTATCTCAACTTTGTGGATTGGGGAACAAATAGTATCGGAACAGACACTGCCAACACATGGCACAAAACAAAGAAAAATTCTTTCTAATAAAAAAAGCAGAATGCTTCTGCACCCTGCTTTTTCATGCTACTTCTATGAAGCAAGATTTATTTCGTAACAAAACGGAAGTGTGAGCCGTAGCGTTCAAAAGCTTGGCGTTCGAGCTCCTCACGGTGGTCAGGATGTGCTACGCTAATAATGAGTTTTGCTCGTTCTTGCAAGGTCTTTCCATACAAGTTCACTGCACCGTATTCAGTTACAAACCAGTGCATGTGGTTACGTGTGGTAACTACACCGGCACCCGAAGTCAATACGTTAGAAATTTTGCTCACGCCTTTGTTGGTTACCGAAGGCATTGCTATGATAGATTTTCCGCCTTTCGAACGAGAAGCTCCATATACAAAGTCAACTTGTCCGCCTACGCCCGAGTAGAATTTAGTACCAAGCGAGTCGGCACAAACTTGTCCTGTAAGGTCCACTTGCAGAGCAGAGTTGATGGCAGTTACTTTGTCGTTTTGGCAAATGATGAATGGGTCGTTGGTGTAGCCTACGTCCATCATTTTCACCATAGGGTTGTTGTCGATAAAGTCGTAAACTTTTTGTGACCCCATCAAGAATGTAGAAACCATTTGTCCTTTGTCAATTTTTTTGTTAGCACCATTGATAACGCCTTTTTCTACCAACTGAAGAACACCGTCGGCAAACATTTCGGTGTGGATACCAAGGTTTTTGTGGTTGCCAAGTTGTGCAAGCACAGCGTTAGGAATAGCACCGATACCCATTTGCAAACAAGCTCCATCTTCAATCAAAGCAGCACAGTTTTTACCAATAGCTGTTTCGATTTCGTTTGGCTCGCTAAAGTGAGCTGGCTCAAGTGGAGTTTCGTCTTCTACAAAAATATCAATCATCGACATTGGAATCAAAGCATCGCCCAACGAACGAGGGACGTTTTTGTTTATAACTGCAATCACATAGTCGGCAGTTTCGATAGCTGCCAAAGTTGCATCAACTGACGTACCAAGCGAAACAAATCCGTGTTGATCTGGAGGACAAACTTGAATCATTGCAACGTTACACTTGATGTAACCTTCACGATAAAGACGTTGAGTCTCGCTCAAGAAAATAGGAATATAATCGGCATATCCTGCTTGAACATTTTTACGCACATTGCCACCTACAAAAAACGCATCGTGTTGGAACACGCCTTCGTAACGAGGTTCTGTGTAAGGAGCAGGGCCTTCGGTATGAAGGTGATGGATGTGAACATCTTTCAACTCGCCTGCATCGCCACGACGGCACATTGCTTCGATTAAACATTGAGGAGCACTTGCTACACTACTCAAATGTACATGGTCGCCCGATTTGATAACTTTTACAGCTTCGTCGGGAGTAACTGTTTTGTAATTGATTAAAGCCATTTTTTTATATGTTTAAAGTTTTTTGATTGTTTCTATTACTTGTTCCATCGAAAGTAGTTTTTGCTCTCCTGTTTGCATATTTTTGAGCATCACCTTGCTTTCGTTGAGTTCATTTTCGCCCACAATGGCAACAAAAGGAATCTTGTTGTTGTCGGCGTAAGTCATCTGCTTCTTTATTTTTGTTAGTTCAGGATAAATCTCTGTATTTATTCCGTTGCTACGAGCTTGAGCAGCCATTTTTACACACGCATTCAACTCGTTATTTCCAAATGCAATGAATAGAAGTTTTGTGCGTTCAACAGCGTTTTTAGGATATAAATCAAGTTGGTTGAGAACATCGTAGATGCGGTCAGCACCGAAGGATATTCCCACTCCCGAAAGACCCGAAAGACCAAACACGCCCGTTAAATTATCGTAGCGTCCTCCGCCACTGATGCTTCCGATAGCAACATCTAGAGCTTTTACCTCAAGAATTGCTCCTGTGTAATAGTTCAACCCACGCGCGAGCGTAAGGTCGAGCTCAACTTCGTAGGGTAATGCAAGTTCACTAACGGCGTTGAGAATAGTTTCTGTTTCC
>JAGCAG010000069.1 GCA_017652785.1 Paludibacteraceae bacterium
AAATTTTTATAAAACTGGATTTATTTATTCAATTTATCTTTTACCATATTGTCAATTTCAACGGCTTGTTTTAGGATTTCCTCTACAGTGTTCAAAGGTAATTGAGTAGACGAGTCAGATAGTGCCTTTTCAGGATTAGGATGAACTTCAGCAAACAGACCATCAATACCTACAGCTAAAGCCGCACGCATTAGATATGGCACATACGCACGATTTCCTCCAGAGTAAATGCCTTGCCCACAAGGGTTTTGCACAGAATGCGTCGCATCGAACACCACAGGTGCTCCCAAAGTACGCATTTCTACAAGTCCCGTCATATCCACCACCAAACGGTTGTAACCAAACGTAGTTCCTCGCTCGCAAAGCAACACGTTATCATTGCCCACCTCGTGCAGTTTATCCACCACATTCTTCATTTCCCAAGGAGCCATGAATTGTCCTTTTTTTACATTAATTACTCGTTGAGTTTTAGCAGCAGCTACAAGCAAATCGGTTTGTCGCGCCAAAAAAGCTGGAATTTGCAACACATCAGCAACTTCGGCCACTTCAGCACATTGCCACGATTCGTGGACATCGGTAACAACAGGCAAATCAAATTCCGTTTTTACACGTTGGAGAAGTTTCAAACCCTGTTCTAAACCCATACCACGAGGAGAAAAAATAGATGAACGATTAGCTTTATCAAACGACGACTTAAAGATAAAATTTATACCCAAACGTTCACAAATACACTTCAAGGTCTCTGCAGTTTCAAGGGTTATTTCCTCATTTTCTATAACACAAGGACCTGCAAAAAGAACAAACCGACCATTTCCTCCAATGGAAAAACGGTCGGCAATGGTTATTTTTTTTGTCAACGATAATGTCATTTACGTTTATAAACTTTTACCCAATCAATTGAAAATTGTCCTGTTCTTCCTTTCTCTTTTTCAAGAATAAAAGAGTTGAACGTCATAAAAAGTTCTTCTTGAGGAATATTATTTTCAGTGCGGAAAACTTCCAAATTATTGACATACCAAATCAACTCTTTTTCCGTCCATTCGAGCGAATAAATGTAGTAGTGACAACGACAAATGCCTTTGATCTGTTCTTCTTCAAATTGATTGCCATTAGCATGTCCTACCACGATGCGTTTACCATTGAAATGGAAAACATTGATATGATTATTCTTATTCTCTCCCGACAACCAAAATGCATGATGAAGTCTTCCTTTGCAACGAATTTTAGCAGAAAAAACACCACCTTTTTGTTTAAACGTCTTTGCATGAACAACATCAGAGGTAAAACGGAAAGTTTTATCGATAAAACCTCGTTTTTCGTTCCACGCAGGAGCATTTTTAGTCTCTTTTTTAGTTGTAATCTGAAGAGCTTCATCAATAGTGGTATTTGCTCCCTCATTGTTTGCTTGCTTCTCATTATCAAACGAATGGTACTCTTTTTTCAAACTATCAGTTTTGTACCTAAACCCAGAATCCCACTTTTTTGAATTCAACGTTGTACCATCAAAATCATCAATAAAAGTTAAATCTAAATCTCTGATTTCATCAAAAATAGAAGGTTCTATTTTATTGTAGAAAATGATATCAGGATTGTCAGCAACACGGAAAAAGCGTTGCTCCGTTTGGTAGTCTTCCGTGGTAGTCCAACGATGTTTGTTTGCCCAAAACTCATTATTTTTTTGAAATTCAGAAGAAGAAACCTGTTTTTGCAACTTAACATATTCATCTAAGATAAAAGAGTTGTGGAAGCGAACATAATTTTTATAAACTTTAGATTTCTCAATAGCCTTAAATCGTTTCAAGTCTTCCGATTTTTTTACCTCTTTTCTATTACCAAGAAGTTCATATTCTGGAGTCTTCTTAAATTCTAAGAATTCAATCAAATCCTTATCATCCTTATGTTCCAAATAGAACATAAGCGATTTTTTCTCACTAAGTTTCTTAAACTTTTTGCTGACACGATACTCCTCCGTATCCTTGTACTTACGATACAATAGCAACTTCTTTTTTTCCTTAAACTCAGCCGATTTAACAATCTCGTACAATTCTTGGTACTCTTCCAATTCTTTACTACTTGCAACCCTTTCGTAACGAATAAATTTCTCCATCAAAATGCGTCTTTCTTTTTCGAAACACGCTGTGGATTTTAGTTTACCAAACAATTTTTTCCAATAAAGATTCATCGATATAAAATTTAATTTTGTTACTCTCTCTTTTTCAAAATATCAATACACTCCTCAACCGAATTGCATACACACAAAGTAGATGTTCGAACATAACCCAATTGCTCCCGTGTCATTCTGCTAATTTGTTGCAATATTCCATCGTAATAACCATCAATATTTACCAAAATAGTTTGCAACTCATTGTAACCAAGCATCCCCGATGATATCGTGTCAAACATCTCATCAAAAGTTCCAAATCCACCAGGCAATACCACGCAAACATCAGAATAGTCCTTCATCAACTCTTTGCGTTCCGAAAGTGTTTCCACACAAAGCAACTCATCGCAAATATCCGATTTTCTTCCTTTGTCAATCACATTTTGTGGAATTATTCCAACAATATAACCACTTTCTCTGCGCACTGCTTGTGCTACAGCGTCCATCAGTCCTCCCGTTGCTCCGCCATACACTAACGTATGACCATTCGCAACAATCCAACGCCCCAAAGCATCAGCTTGGAGTTTGAATTGTGAGGATACCAAATCACTTGAAGCACAAAAAACAGTAACGTTCATCTTTTTTTAAGCGTCTATATTAGCATAAGTTGCATTTTCTTCAATAAACACACGACGAGGCTCAACTTCATCGCCCATAAGCATTGAGAAAATCCGGTCAGCTTCGGCAGCATTTTCAATAGTCACTTGCTTCAACACTCGACCTTCTGGAGAAATTGTTGTTTCCCAAAGTTGTTCAGGATTCATTTCTCCAAGACCTTTATATCTTTGCGAGTGAATACCTTGTTCACTACCATTACCATATTTTTCAATAAATGCTAAACGTTGTTCATCGTTCCAACAATACTCTTTAACCTTCCCCTTCGAACACAAATAAAGTGGAGGAGTGGCAAGAAATACGTGTCCCTCCTCAATCAACGGACGCATATGACGGAAAAAGAACGTAAGAATCAACGTTGCAATGTGACTTCCATCAACATCAGCATCGGTCATAATAATTACCTTGTGATAACGCAACTTGGAAATATTTAATGCCATTGGGTCTTCTTCTGTACCAATTGTCACACCAAGAGCAGTATAAATATTACGAATAGTTTCACTCTCAAGCACTTTGTGGTGCATTGCTTTTTCTACGTTCAAAATTTTTCCACGAAGCGGAAGAATAGCTTGGAACTTAGAGTTACGACCTTGTTTTGCAGAACCTCCCGCAGAATCTCCCTCCACTAAGAACAATTCGCATTGAGCAGGATCACGCAACGAACAGTCAGCCAATTTGCCCGGAAGTCCTCCACCGCTCATTGGAGATTTGCGTTGCACCATTTCACGCGCCTTACGTGCAGCCACACGTGCTTGTGCTGCCAATACAACCTTTTCTACAATAGTTTTTGCTTCCTTTGGATGTTCTTCCAAATAAGCAGAAAGTGCGTCATTTATAGCCACTTGCACAGCTCCAGATACTTCGCTATTTCCAAGTTTCGTCTTCGTTTGTCCTTCAAATTGAGGTTCAGCAACCTTCACTGAAATCACTGCTGTCAAGCCTTCACGAAAATCATTAGGATCAATTTCAACTTTTGCTTTTTCGAGCAATTTGTTTTCTTCGGCATATTTTTTCAACGTACGAGTCAAACCAGCACGGAAACCTGCCAAATGAGTACCCCCTTCGTGCGTATTGATATTATTTACATACGAATGTAAATTTTCGTTATACGAAGTATTATAAGTCATTGCAACTTCGACGGGAATACCAGCCTTTTCTGTCTCGATGTGAATAACATCAGGAATAAGTTTTTCTCTTGTATTATCCAAATATTTCACAAATTCCACCAAACCAAATTCCGAATAAAATTCTTCATGTTTTGATTCTGGATGATCTTCAGTTACACGTTCATCAGTAAGCGAAAGGCGAATACCTGCATTCAAATAAGCCAACTCGCGCAAACGAGCCGCCAACGTAGAATATTTATAAACAGTTTCAGTAAAAATTGTTGCGTCAGGCCAGAAAGTAACTTTTGTCCCAGTATAATCAGCCGAACCAATTACTTTTACCGGTTCTATAGGAGTTCCTTGAGTATATTCTTGCATATGCAACTTACCTTCTCGAGCCACTTCCACATGAAGTTTTGTCGAAAGAGCATTCACACAACTCACACCCACACCATGCAAACCTCCAGACACCTTGTAACTGCCTTTATCAAATTTTCCACCTGCGTGAAGCACAGTCATTACCACTTCAAGAGCCGAACGACCCTCTTTTTCGTGCATATCAACTGGGATACCACGACCATTATCTTTTACTGAAATCGAATTATCACTATGAATTGTCACATCAATCGTATTGCAATAACCTGCAAGTGCCTCATCAATAGAGTTATCAACCACCTCGTACACCAAATGATGCAAACCCTTTTCGCTAATATCTCCAATATACATAGCAGGACGCTTGCGCACTGCCTCTAAACCTTCTAGAACTTGAATATTGCTAGCGCCATAACTCTCGGCAGCATTTAGTTTTTCTTCTTCTATCATTTCTTCAGTTTCAAATTTTATCAACAAAAAACGCACATTCGCGCTGAAAAATTAAACACACAAATGTACGTAATTTTATTCAAAAAAAAACGGTAAATTTTAATAATTTATTCCAAAAAAGTAGACTTATTCCTCCAATAAAATTTGTGCAATTTTCAAATCAAACTCCGTAGTAATCTTAATATTCTCCCGATTCCCTTCCACTAAATTTATATTCTCCCCGATTGACTCAACCACGGAAGCATCATCGGTAAACTTCGAGTCAAATTTCTGAGCATAAGCAGATAGCAAAACATCAGAAAGAAAAACTTGAGGAGTTTGCACCAGTTTCAAACTTCCTCTATCCTCTTGCTCACTATTTTGACTACTATCAACCCTACGAACGGAATCAACCATATCAATCACAGGAACTGCATTCCCTTTCTCTTTTGCCATAGAAAAACAACGACTTAGCGTTTCGCAACTTACAAATGGCCGAACCCCGTCATGAACAGCAACAAGAGTATTTTTTTCAACAAGTTGCAATCCATTTTTCACCGAATCAAAACGTTCCTTTCCTCCGCATTGCAATCGAAACGGAACATCAAAATTGTGTTTTTTGCAGAGCTCCTTCCAATAACCGAACTGTTCTTCTGGCAGAACAAGAATTATATCAATTTGAGAATCAAAACCATGGAAACGTTCTAACGTATGCATTAAAATTGGCTTTCCTCCTACTTCAATAAATTGTTTTGGAATACCAGCATTCATTCTCAAACCTTTACCTCCAGCAACAACCACAACTTGCTTTTTCATAACACTCAAAAGAAAATTATCAATCTTTTCGCTGCATCAGTTTTTGAGCAATAGTCTGCAAAAAATCCTTTTTTTCATCCGTAAGAGCAAGTTCATCCAATATATGCATTGCTTTTTGATTATATTGTTCGATCATCTTCTCGCACAATTGAGGAACATCCAATTGATTATAAATCTGAGTGATTTTCGCTATCTTTTCTTGAGGGTTTTTATCATCAGAATTAAACCAATCTACCAATTCATCAAAAAGTTCCCCTTTGGCTTTTTGAAAAGCAGTTATCGAAAGAAATGTTTTTTTACAACATAAAATATCTCCCCCTATCGCTTTTCCAAATGTTTCTTCATTACCATAAACATCCAGAAAATCATCGCGCAACTGAAAAGCGATGCCGATACAAATCCCAAAATCATACATCAATGAAACTTGTTTTTCATCCGCATCCGCCATCAACGCTCCAATCTGTAAAGCAGTTGCTAAAAGCACAGCAGTTTTTAAGCGAATCATATTCAAATAATCATTAATTTGAATCGAATTACTTCGCTCAAAATCAACATCATATTGCTGACCTTCGCAAATTTCTAATGCCATTTTTGAAAACAAACTCAAAACTCTTGATTGATATTTTTCTGGAATTTTTTCAAGCAATCGATAAGCCTCTATCAACATTGCATCTCCCGAAAGAATTGCTGTATTTTCATCCCATTTTTTATGCACCGTTGGTCTTCCTCTTCGAATGTCAGCTCGATCCATCACGTCATCGTGCAAAAGAGTGAAATTATGAAAAATTTCTAAAGCCAATGCTGCCGGAACAACTTGTTTTAAATCACCATCAAAAACATCGTTAGCAATCAAAGAAAACACAGGACGAACTCGCTTTCCTCCAAAAGAAAGCACGTACGAAATAGGTTCATACAAACCTTTAGGTTCTTTCTTCCAATCCAATTTTTCCAACTCTTGCTGAACAAGATCTATGTACTCAGAAAAACTTTTCATCTCTCAAAATTCATTTTCTATAATGTCGTGCATTACATCTGAGATATCCAAACCTGCCGCCTTTACTTGCTGAGGAATAAAACTTGTTTCCGTCATTCCAGGAGTGGTATTTACTTCAAGCAAATTCACTTTTCCACTTTCATCCACTATATAATCAACACGTATTATCCCTTTTGCATTCAGCGCTTTATATATTTTTTTCGTAGTTAGTTGAATCTCATTCGTCCAACTTTGAGGAATTCGTGCTGGAGTTATTTCTTTTACCTGACCATTATATTTTGCATCATAATCAAAAAATTCATTATCAGTAACCACCTCCGTAATAGGAAAAACCACCTCTTTTTGAGTCGTTTTATACATTCCACAAGTAACCTCTGTCCCTACCATTAGAGCTTCAACCATCACCGATGTGCCTTCTGCAAAAGCCTTTTCTACTGCAGGAAGGATCTGATCTTCACTTTTGACTTTAGTAACCCCAAAACTACTTCCCCCATCGCAAGGTTTAATAAAACAAGGCAATCCTATTTCAGTTTTAATTTTCTCCACATCTACCAAATCACCCTTACGCAACCAAATAGAGTTCGACACATTCACACCGAAAGTTCTCAAATACTGATTACAAGCAAATTTGTCAAAAGTAACAGAAGCTGCCATTACTCCACAACAAGAATAAGGCAACTTTATCAAATCAAAATAACCTTGCAGAATACCATTTTCGCCAGGAGTTCCATGAATAGTGATGTAAGCGAAATCAAACGTTTGTTTTTCGCCATCTTTAACAAACGAAAAATCATTTTTATCGATAGGAAATTTCTTATCTTTGGCAAACTCAACTTGCCAACGATCTCCCACTATCGTAACCAAAAATTTTTCGTATTCGTCACCAATAAAACTCATTAACCCTGCAGCACTACGCAACGAAACTTGCCATTCTGACGAATCTCCTCCCGCTACAATTGCAATTTTTCTTTTCATTTCCAACACATCGTTTATTAACTTGGCAAAAATAACTATTAGTTATCAGTTTTTGGGCAAATCTCATTAATAAAAACTTTATTTTTTCATCACTTTTTAGGCAAAATATAAGCAAAAAAATTTTTTGATATTATTTCAAAAAAATTAGGATGTATCAAAAAGTTGTTTATAAATTTGCTCTACAAAACCGTTTATTTCAATAGTGAATGATTACCAAGAAGAACTTATTGAAAGAATTGACTAAACATTTTGGGTTTGAGTCGTTCAAATGAAACCAAGAAGCTATCATTAGGAATGTATTAGAAGAAAAGGATACATTTGTTTTGATGCCAACTGGCGGAGGGAAATCTCTTTGCTACCAACTTCCTTCATTGATAATGGAAGGAACAGCAATTGTTATTTCACCACTTATTGCGTTAATGAAA
>JAGCAG010000070.1 GCA_017652785.1 Paludibacteraceae bacterium
AACTTGTTAGGAAAACACAAAGCAAGCATTCTTTACGAGCATTTTCGTGCTAAATAAAAAAAAGGACAACTAGTTGTCCTTTTTTTTATTTAGCACGAAAATGCTCGTAAAGAATGCTTGCTTTGTGTTTTCCTAACAAGTTTTCCAACTCAATAAAATCAGCTTCTTTAGCTCGTTTCAAACTCTTAAAATGCTTTATCAAAAGATTTTTGCTTTGTTCTCCAATACCCTTAACCTCATCAAGTTCCGACTTGATTTGCGATTTACTCCTCTTTTTACGATGAAAAGCAATAGCAAACCTATGCACCTCATCTTGCACTTGAGCAAGAAACTTAAAAGTATCATCCGTAACCTTTAGCCCAATAGACTGAGGAGGAAATCCAAAAAGTAATTCATTAGTTCTGTGTTTGTCATTTTTTACGAGTCCTGCAATAGGGATATTTAAGTGCAATTCATCTTCTACAATTTGCCTTATAGCCTCCATTTGCCCTACTCCGCCATCGGCAATAATCAGATTAGGAAAAGAAGTATTCTCTTCTTGCATTCGCAAGTAGCGTCGCCTTACCACTTCCTTCATCGAAGCGTAGTCATCCACACCATCAACAGTTTTAATAGTAAAACGTCGGTATTCTTTTTTACAAGGTTTTGCTTTACGAAATACCACACAAGCAGTCACAGCATTGCTCCCCGAAAGATTCGAATTATCAAAACACTCAATGTGAAGTGGCATCTCCCTAAGTTGAAGTAATTTTTGCAGAGAACCTAAAATTCTCATCATTCGTTGATCAGGATTTAGTTTTTCTGCTTGCTTCAGTCTATCCAATTTATATTGCTTGACATTTTGCATAGCCAAGTCGAGCAATTTTTTCTGATCGCCGCGTTGCGGAATATGAAATTGCAAACTATCGTCAAACATTTCTGGCAAAAACGGAACAATAATATTCTTTGAGTTACTACATAGTTGCTGACTTAACTCCAAAATACCAAAAGCAAGCAACTCCTCTTTCGAGTCGTTTAGGCGTTTTTTGTATTCAATGGTTTGACCCTGTACAATAGAACCATTATTTACTCTCAATATACTAACATAGGCATTTTCTTCATCATCAATGTAACCATATACATCTATTTGACGTACTGCCATATTAACCACAACAGTTTTACTTCTAAAGTCCTCTATCAAATCAAGTTTTTCTTTTACTTTCTGTGCTTCTTCAAAACGCAACTTCGCAGCAAGTTGTTGCATCTCATCAAAAAGTAATTTACTTATTTCATGTGCATTACCACGAAGAATCTGCCGAACTTCATTAATATATGTCATATACTCTTCTTCCGACTCTTTGGCTTCGCAAACTCCATTGCATTTGTGGATATGATATTTCAAACAAACCTGAAACTTACCTCGCTCAATAGACTCTTTTGTCAAACTAAGGTTGCAAGTACGAAGCGGATAAAGTTCGTGAATAATATCCAACAGCAAGTTCAATGTATAATTGGAACTATAAGGGCCAAAATACTCTGACCCATTTCGGACAATATTGCGCGTTTTGAACACACGAGGAAACCGTTCTCTTGTGATGCAAATACTTGGATAAGACTTCCCATCTTTCAGCAACACGTTGTAACGAGGTTGATATTGCTTTATTAGATTATTTTCAAGTAGAAGTGCCTCATTTTCAGAGTTTACAACAATGTATTTCAAATCAGCTATTTGCCGAACAAGTATATTTGTTTTAACCGATTCAGACGTTTTATTGAAGTAAGAAGAAACTCGTTTTTTCAGATTTTTGGCTTTTCCTACATAAATAATTTTTCCGGCAGCATTGAAATACTGATACACACCCGGCAATTCCGGAAGCGAGGAAATAAGTTGTTTTATGCGAGCCGATGAATCCATTTATAAATCATTTTATAAGTGCAAAATTAAGAATTATTTTCCTTTACATCCTTTTTAGAAAAAAATGCAAAAAATGTTCTTTTTCAATTAAACTTTGATGTTAATTTTTCGTCACAGAAATTGTATCTATTTTTTTTAACACAATAGCAAACTATAAATGAATAAATATATCATCGTTTGTGCTTTATTTTTGCTCGGTTTATCGGCAAGTGCGGCAACAGTAAAAGGGAAAATAATTGACGGCAACACCAAACTCCCTTTAGAATATGTAAACATTTCTATCACAAATAACAACGAAAACAACCAGTTAGAAACTGGCGAAACAACCAACGAAAAAGGTGTGTTCGAATGCAAGGTTTTGGTTGGCGACTTCACGGTCAATATTTCGTTTATTGGCTACAAATCTTTCACTAAAAAAATAAAAATAAAAAACCTTTCGGAAGAAGTCAATATCGGCACAATAGCATTACAAGAAGATAGCAAAATGCTCGATGCTGTAGAAATTGTAAGTCAAGGCACTCAAATGCGATTGGAAATTGACAAAAAAGTTTTTTCAGTTGATCAAAACTTGGCTGCAGCTGGGGCATCTGCATCCGAAATACTTAAAAACATTCCTTCGGTTGAGGTCGATGGTGACGGCAACGTATCACTTCGCAACAACTCCAATGTAGAAGTTTGGATAAATGGAAAACCTTCTGGACTAACAGCCGAAAATCGTGGAAATATTTTGGAGCAAATTCCTGCCGAAACAATCGAAAACATTGAGTTAATGACAAACCCTTCTGCAAAACATAACCCCGAAGGAACTGCAGGTGTCATCAACATCGTAATGAAAAAAACAAAACAAAAAACTTATTACGGAAGTGTAAACACAGGAATTATGTATCCAATAAAAGGACTTCCTGGTGGAAATCTCGGAGCAAGTTTTAATTATGGAAACGAACATATTGATTTTTATGCCAACATAGGTACAAATTGTCGGAATACGATAAGAGGGAGCGAATCAAATCGATTTATGCTGAATGGCACCGACACCATATCAAAACTCTACTCCAACAACAATTCGAAAAACAATATGGTAAACGGCTACTTGCGCACAGGACTCGATTATCACATCAACAAAAGAAACACCATTGGAGTAGCTTTTTTCGGAATGTATGGGCATGGAAAATCAAACAACATTATTGATTATCAGACCTATTCGTATGCAGATGGAGTTTATGTTCCTGATAGAATCTATTCAAGAAACAACCCAGCAAAAAACACAGGCCCAATGCTTAATGCCGAAATCAGTTATAGACATGATTTTGCAAAAGAAGGAAGTTTTCTAACTGCAGATTTTTCAGTATGGAACAACAATAGAAGAAAAGAGAGTTCGCATATTCAAACCATTTTTTCAGAAACAGACACTTTAATTTCTGGCAATGAAACAGAAAATTCGTCAAACAAAAATCTCTACTTTGAAGGAAACATTGATTTCACTTACAAATTTTCACCAAAAAGCAAATTAGAAGTAGGTTGGCGAAGCAATAGTAATCAACAACAAGGGGTTAACTCTGCCGTTGACAACCTCACGAAAAAGGGCATCGATTCGTACAAAAACGATTTTTATTACACCGATTACGTTCATGCGCTTTATGCTACTTATGGCAATATGTGGGGAAATTTTTCTATGCAACTTGGTTTGAGGGGAGAATACACTCAACGCAAGTTTGAAAGTGTTTCTGTAAATAACAAATCAAGTTACAAGGATTGTTATTTTCAGTATTATCCAACGGTTCATCTTGCCTATAACTTCAAAAATAACCAAGATTTGCAACTGAATTACACTCGAAGAGTGAACCGACCTAGAGGAGGACAAGTAAATCCGTTTAAAAACTATTCCGATTCCACTAATATTTCATATGGTAATCCCTCGCTGATGCCACAATATTCGAGTGCAGTTGAACTTAACTATCTAAAAATGTGGGAAAACCATTCTCTTTCTGCATCAGCTTATTATCGTTTTACCGATGATGTCATTCAAAACGTAAGTTATAAAAATGGAAATATCCTAGAAAACACGTTTATTAATATTAGTCGCCAACAGTCGGCAGGATTAGAAATTGTAGGGAAAAACAAATTGTGGAAAATTTTGGATTTAACCACTTCTATCAACCTTTATTACGACAAACTTGACTCTGCAATTTTTCTAAATCCTTACACAAAAGAAAGTTTGCTCATTCCCGAACAACAAACCTTTACATGGAGTGCAAGAATTATGGCAAACGTAATGATCACAAAAACCACAACGGCTCAACTGACTGCACGCTATCGTTCACCTAAAGTAATTGCTCAAGGGAATGAAAGTCACGACTACGCCATTGATTTAGGAGTTCGTCAAACATTTCTTAATAGAAATTTGAGTCTTAATATATTTATTAGGGACCTTTTGGACTCACACACACACAAACGCGAAACTTTTGGCAGTGGATTTTATCAAGTTTCCGAAAGTTTTTGGGGAGGTAGAACTATCGGATTTACACTTTCTTACAATTTTGGTTCTTTGAGAAAAAAGCCTCAAGAAAAACATCAACATAGCGAAGAAGAAGGTCACAATCACGAATTTGATATGGAATTCTAACGTCCTACCCAGAGCAAATATAAGCTAAAAAACACCTTGCTCGCTCTCTATTTTTTTATTACTTTTGGCAGTTAAAATTTTCAAAAAATCATGAAACGTTTTTTGTATTTATTTCTGCTAATGTTGTCTCTTTTTTCTTGCCAAAAAGAAGGTATTTCATCGTTGGTTTTTATCAGTAAACCTGAAAACAACACGATGATGGTAGGAGATACGTTTCAAATGGAAGTTTTAATTTACCCTATGGAATTGGCTCAGTCTGCTAATGTAAAATGGACATCGAGTGATGGAGCAATTGCTTCTGTTGACAAAAATGGATTAGTTGCAGCCCTATCAGCAGGAAAAGTTCTTATAACAGCTGTTGCAGGTGATGCTTATACTGAATGTGAAATTATTATTGAAGCAGGGAAAGCTAATTTTAATTTCTCTTCTGCAATCGCACATTATTATGGCGATGTTTATGACTTGGGCACAAAAAACTTTGTTCTGCAAATGTTTGAATCTACTATAAATTTTGATGAAAAAGGCAATTTGTCGGGCGAAGGTTTTATTATGAATTTTAGTCTAAATTCAGGTATTAGTTCTCAAACTATTAAACCAGGAACTTACAAATTGGCAGAGAATGGTGATTCTTTAACCTTCTTTCCTGGGAAATTTCAGTCTGAAACGACCAACGAATATGGCAGTTTCTTAGGACAACTTAAAGACAACACATTAAGCATCTTGACCATAAAAGCAGGAGAACTAAAGATCGAAAAGAATGAGGAAAACTACAAAATAACTTTCTCCATAACAGGAGAAAGAGGTGAGTCTTTAACAGGAAATTTGGATAACAGTATCACGTATTTTGATAAATCAGAAGAGAACTTAGAAGAAAAAAATTATACTTTTTCCGACCTAATAAAAAAAACGGTAGAGAATAATCAAATAAAACTACAACTAAAAAACGGCAATGATACGCTAAAAATTAACTTCAACGTGCCATTGGCGTCTACAGAATTACCGATTGGCAAGACCTACGAAGTTGCTGCAGAAAACACTGCATTTAGTATCGAGAAAGGATTTACCAATAATGGCATACAAAAAGGATCGTGGCTTTGTTGCGAAAACATTGCCTACCCTATTTTATCAGGAAGAATAACTTATTCCGAATCAAAAAAATTAGAAATAATACTCTACTCTACAGACCTCAAAATAATTGGTTCTGCCTCTGGAGAGTTCTAAAAAACAACTAAATCATTTATGAACATATCTATTGAACAGTTTTTAACTGACGAGAACGAAAACACTGAATTTATTCCAATTATTAGCGAAGAAGATGCTTTGGAACAGTTAGAAAGTCAAAGTGGTGATGATTTACCACTTTTGGCTCTTCGAGATATGGTTTTGTTTCCAACAGTAATAATGCCCATCACTGTCGGACGAAAAAAATCGTTGCGTTTGGTTCGCGATGCTTATAAGAAAAATTGCGAGATTGTGGTTGTAACACAAAAAGATCGTCGAACAGAAGATCCTGAAAAAAATGATTTATTCTTGACGGGAACTGTCGCAAAAATCGTTCGTATTCTTGAAATGCCAGACAACTCTACCACAGTGATTTTACAAGGAAAGAAACGTGCAGAAATACAAGAAATCACACAAACAGAACCGTATCTTCACGCAAAAATCAATTTAAAAAACGAACTCTTGCCAAATTCTGATAGCGATGACGATCATATATTCACCGCACTTGTTGAAGCTATAAAAGAGTTGGCTCTGAAAATCGTAAAAAACTCTGGCACAATGCCATCGGAAGCGACATTTTCAATAAAAAATATCGAACATCCCGATTTTTTAATCAATTTTGTTTGTTCTAATTTTGGGTTAAAACTTATCGACAAAGTTCATCTTTTGGAACTTGATGATATGCAAGAACGTGGTTATCAGTTGCTTGATTTACTAACAAAAGAATCTCAATTGTTGGAAATAAAAGCATCTATTCAGAAAAAAGCACGTATTGACATCGACAAACAACAACGCGAATTCTACTTGCAACAACAGATAAAAACCATTCAAGACGAACTTGGAGGCGACATCAACGAGCAAGAAATTGCAGAATTGAAAGAAAAAGCAAAGGGAAAAAAATGGGACGAAAAAACGAAAGCATTTTTTGAAAAAGAGATAAAAAAATTGGAGCGAACTCATCCGCATTCGCCTGATTTTCAAATACAAATGAACTATGTCGAAAATATCCTATCGCTACCTTGGAACGAATTCACAAAAGATAATTTCGACCTAAAACGTGCAAAAAAAGTCCTCGACAAAGATCATGCAGGATTGGATATCGTAAAAGAACGAATTTTGGAGCATTTGGCTGTTCTCAAACTAAAAAAAGACTTCAAAGCGCCTATCATTTGTCTTTATGGCCCTCCGGGTGTTGGAAAAACCTCGCTTGGAAAGTCCATTGCCGAAACACTAAATAGAAAATATGTCCGAATGTCACTCGGAGGATTACACGATGAGGCAGAAATAAGAGGACATCGCCGAACATATATTGGAGCGTTGCCTGGACGAATCATGCAAAACATTCAAAAAGCAGGATCGTCAAATCCTGTGTTTGTATTGGATGAAATTGACAAAGTAGGAGAAGATTTTAAAGGAGATCCAGCTTCTGCTCTACTCGAAGTTCTTGATCCTGAACAAAACAATGCATTCCACGACAATTATTTGTCCATTGATTTTGACCTTTCAAAAGTTCTCTTCATTGCAACTGCAAACAATTTATCATCAATAAGTAAACCTCTGCTTGACAGAATGGAGCTGATTGAGGTCAATGGTTATATTCTTGACGAAAAAATAGAAATTGCGTCAAAACATCTTATTCCCAAGCAAATAGAAGAACACGGGATTGAGAAAGGTATGATTTCTTTTTCACGAAGTGCAATAAAAGAAGTTATTGACTCATACACTCGTGAGTCAGGAGTAAGAACCCTTGACAGAACAATAGCAAAGGTCGTAAGAAAAGTTGCAAAGAAAATTGCAATGGAAGAACCTTTTAATCAAGTTCTTAAACCCGAAGACATTCACGAATTGCTCGGTGCTCCACGTTTTAGTCGAGAAAAATACCAAGGCAACAAATATGCTGGCGTTGTAACAGGACTCGCTTGGACCGAAGTTGGAGGAGAAATCTTATTCATAGAATCAAGTTTAAGCAAAGGGAAAGAAAAGAAACTCACTCTTACAGGAAACTTAGGCAATGTTATGAAAGAATCGGCTGTTTTGGCACTAGAATACATCAAGGCAAATGCTAAAAAATTTGGCATCGATTCCGAAATTTTTGAAGATCATAACATTCACATTCATGTTCCCGAAGGTGCTATCCCAAAAGATGGTCCATCTGCAGGAATCACAATGGTAACTGCGTTAATTTCTGCTCTTACCAAACGAAAAGTAAAAAGGGGTATTGCAATGACAGGAGAAATCACTCTACGAGGAAAAGTGCTTCCTGTAGGAGGAATACGCGAGAAAATATTAGCGGCTAAACGAGCTGGCATTTCAGAAATTATCCTCTGCAACGAAAACAAAAAAGATATTGAAGAGATAAAAGATATTTACATAAAAGGATTGGCTTTTCACTTTGTTTCCGACATTGAAGAAGTTATAAAAATCGCACTATAAATTTTTATTTGATATGAAATTAAAAAACCTAATCAACAGCATTCTTGCTTGTTTATTCCTTTTGTCGTGCAACGTCAATAATCAGAATGCTTCTCTTCAAAACGATTTAGAACTATGGGATAACGAGTCCTCTAAAATTTGGGAAGATTACTACCCTATTGGAAATGGTCGTTTAGGAGCAATGCCAAGCGGAGATGTTTACAAAGAAACCATCGTGTTGAACGACATTACGATGTGGTCGGGAAGTTTTGATAGTACCCAACAAAATCCAACTGCAAAAAAATATCTTCCCAAAATACGTACTCTTTTACAACGAGGAAAAAACAAAGAAGCACAAGATTTAGTTTATAAACATTTCTTGTGTGGTGGCAAAGGTTCGGGCCAGGCCAAAGGAGCAGATATTCCTTTTGGCACATATCAAATTTTAGGAAATCTGAAAATAGAACACGATATTACAAAAGATTCCATCAAAAACTATAAAAGAGGTTTATTACTGAAAGATGCTATTGCATATACATCGTTTTCAATCAAAAACACTGAATATCGTCGCGAATATTTTGTATCGCATAGCAACGACGTTATTGTAATAAAGCTCTCCTCAAACAAAAGCAACAAAATAGGTTTTACCTTGTCAATCAATCGTCCTCAACGCTATTTCACTTACGTCTCCGACAACGATTTGTATATGGAAGGAGAACTTAATAGTGGGCAAAAAAATGTGGATGGTGTTCGTTATAAAACACGCATAAAAGTGCTCCACGAAGACGGAACATTAGAACAAATGGGCAAAAACCTCAAACTGCAAAAAGCAACAACTGCCTATATTTTGATTTCCTCATCAACAAATATGTTAGATAGTACTTATGAAAAAACAGTTGATGAGTTGCTTGCAAATGCTCAAAAAACAACTTATGAAGAACTTAAAAACAAACACATTGAAGCTTATCAAAAGAAATTCAATCGTGTGGAGTTGAATTTAGCTGAAAATGACAATTCGTTACCAACCAAACAACGTTTGATTGATTTTCAACAAAACGACGATCCTGCTTTAGTTGCTCTTTATTTTCAATACGGACGTTATTTGATGATTTCAGGAACAAGAGAAAATTCTCTACCACTGAATTTACAAGGTTTGTGGGCAAACACAATAAACACACCTTGGAATGGAGATTATCATTTGAACATCAACGTTCAAATGAACTACTGGCCAGTAGAAATTACCAATCTTTCCGAATTGCATAAACCTCTGATTGATTTTGTGAAACGGCTTTCGAAAGAAGGAGAAATTACAGCTAAAAACTTTTACGATGCCGAAGGATGGGTTGCCCATGTAATTTCCAATCCATGGCTATTTTCGGCTCCTGGCGAAGATGCGCTTTGGGGATCAACCAACACCGGAGGCGCGTGGCTTTGTGCACATCTTTGGGAGCATTACGCCTTTACTCAAGACAAAAATTACCTAAAAGATATTTACCCTGTGATGAAGGGTGCCGCAGAATTTTTCTATTCAAGTATGATTCAAGAAAAAGATAGTGGTTGGTTGGTTACTGCTCCTTCTACTTCTCCAGAAAATAGTTTCTATTTGCCAAAAACAAAAACTGCCGTTCAGGTTTGTATGGGTCCAACAATGGATATTCAGATTATTAGCGAGTTGTACAAAAATGTTATTTCTGCAACAAAAATTCTTAACATTGATTCTAATTTTGCTGTGAAACTTGATTCTGCTTTGCAACAATTTCCACCAATGCAAATCAGTCCAAACGGATATCTGCAGGAATGGCTTAAAGACTACGAAGAAGTAGAACTCAATCATCGCCACGTTTCGCATTTGTACGGACTATATCCTAGCAACCAGATTTCTGTTGAAAAAACTCCTGCTTTGGCCGAAGCAGCAAAAGAAACGCTCAATAGACGAGGCGACGAAGGAACTGGTTGGTCTCGCGCTTGGAAAATAAACTTTTGGGCACGTTTGCAAGATGGCGAAAGATCCTATTCTTTGCTAAAAAGTTTGTTGAATCCTGCCATTTCTGAAGAAGTAAAATACCATACAGGAGGAACTTATCCTAATCTATTCTGCTCTCACCCTCCATTCCAAATCGATGGAAACTTTGGAGGTTGTGCTGGTATTGCAGAAATGCTCATCCAGAGTCAAAACGGATACATCGAAGTTCTTCCTTCTATTCCACAAATGTGGAACGGACAAGGTTCGTTCAAAGGTCTAAAAGTACGTGGAGGAGCGACTGTTGATGCCGTTTGGGATAAAAACACTCTTATTTTCTATGTTACCGCCAACACCAAAAATGATTTTGTTATAAAAAAACCAAAAGGATTTTCCTCTGTAACAATTCACAAAGAAGGAATCACGTTGCCTATCGGAAAAGAAGTGTCGTTTATTCCTCTACAATTCAAAGCAAAGGAAAAGGTTGTAATTTCGTGTAAAAAATGATTCTGATTGCCGACGCAGGTTCTACCAAAACAAGTTGGTGCGCAATTGACAAAAATTCGGAGAAAGTTTTTCTTCAAACAAAAGGCATCAATCCTTATCTTCAGACAAATGAAGAGATAATTTCTTCATTACAAAAAGAACTTTTGACAAATCTAAATGCGGAACCAATAGAACAAGTATTTTTCTACGGAGCAGGTTGTAATTCTGTTAAAATAAAGGAGAATTTACATCAAATTTTTGTCAATACGTTAAAGTCAGAAAATGTTGAAATTGAATCTGATTTATTGGCTGCCGCGCGGAGTTTATTACAAAATCAAGCAGGAATTGCATGTATTATCGGCACAGGATCTAATTCTTGTTTCTACGATGGAATACAATGTGTAAAAAATGTTTCTCCGCTCGGATATATACTTGGAGATGAAGGTAGTGGAGCTGTTTTAGGGAAAATTTTAATTAGCGATTTCTTGAAGAAACAAATGCCTGACGAACTTTATCATTCATTTGCTAACAAACATCAACTCACAGCAGAGGAAGTCTTAAACCGAGTTTACAAACAACCTTTTCCGAATCGTTATTTGGCATCGTTTGTTCCTTTTCTTCTTGAAAACATTGCAGAACCTTATGCTTATAATCTGGTTTTTGATAACTTTCTACTGTTCTTCGAACGAAATCTCACTCATTACGACTATAAAAACTACGAAGTAAATTTTGTCGGTTCGGTTGCCTTCCATTTTAGAGATGTGTTGGAAGTGGCTGCTTATGATTTTGGTCTGAATTTAGGCATAATTTCGTCTTCTCCCTTAGAGGGTTTGATTGATTTTCACTTGCGATGAAAAACATCGAACAACAAATAAAAAACATTGCTATTGAGGTTGGTTTTGACGCCTGTGGAATTACATTTCCTCAACCATTGATTTCCGATAACAATTATCTAAGCACTTGGATTTCGAATAATTTTCACGGGGAGATGCATTACATGGAAAATCACCGTGAAAAACGCACCAACGTACAATTCCTTTGCGAAGGAACGAAATCAATTGTTGTTGTTTTATTAAACTACTTTACTCAAAAACACCAGCTTGAAGATGTTCCTTATGTTGCAAAATACGCTTACGGGAAAGACTATCATTACGTTATAAAAAATCGGCTTTATCAGCTCCTTGAACGAATAAAAACTGAGGTCATTCATTGCAACGGAACTGCTTTTTGCGATTCTGCTCCAATCTTTGAACGACGTTTAGCAGAACAAGCAGGACTCGGATGGATTGGGAAAAACACACAACTCATCAATCCCAAATTAGGGTCTTTTTGTTTCATTGGAGAATTGCTGTTGGACATAGAACTTAAAGCGGATACTCCCATTGCAAATCGTTGTGGGAATTGTGATTTATGTCTAAAAAATTGCCCTTCCAAAGCACTTTTTTCGCCAAACAAGATAAATGCGACAAGGTGTATTTCTTATCAAACTATTGAAAAAAAAGGTTCTGTTGATGCTGAACTTGAGGATTTTTGTAAAAAAAATCTCTTCGGTTGCGATGTTTGTCTAAATGTTTGTCCTTGGAATAAAAAAGCAACCGAAAACCACATTCCCGAACTACAACCCTCGGAAGAATTCTTAAAAATGACAAAAAAAGATTGGGAACTCTTTGCCAGAAAAGACTATAATCGCTTGTTTAAGAACACTCCTCTTGCTCGTGCTGGGTATCAAAAACTTCGAGATAGACGAGATGAAATTTTAGCAATAAAAAAGTTATAGAGAACTCTTTTATTGCTCACTTCATAAACAAGATGTAACACTTTTCAGTTTTTCTTATCTTTGCAAAGGAGTAAAAAAACTTTTTGACATGAAAAAATCTGAAGTCATTTATAAGAATCAAAATTTTGCACTTGTTACTGGAGCAAGTTCTGGCATTGGCTTGATGTATGCTACCGAATTGGCCAGCAAAGGCAAAAAACTCATTTTGGTGAGTAATCAAGAAAAAGAAATTGCAGAAACAGCCGAACAACTGACTCAAAAATATAACATTGAAACCATTGCTTTATATAGAAATTTGGCACAAGAGAATGCTGCAGAAGAGTTATTTCTGTATTGCAAAGAAAGGAATCTAATAGTTGATATTCTTATCAATAACGCAGGCATTTTTTTCTTCAACGAATTTGTAAAAACCGATATTAAACGCATAGAATTGATGCTTTCTTTGCACGTTGTTACGGTTACAAAACTTTGCCGATTATTTGGCGAAGAAATGAAAAACCAACAAAGTGGTTACATTCTTAATATGTCTTCAATGAGTGCTTGGATGACAATGCCAGGCATTCAAACCTATAATGCAACTAAGGCTTATATTTTGAATTTCAGTCGTTCGCTTCACTATGAAATGAAGCCCTATAAAGTTGGAGTTACAGCGATTTGCCCGGGAGCCATTGATACAGGTTTGTACGGATTGAGCGATAATTTACGCAAATTGGCTGTTGCTATTGGTGTTTCGATGAAACCTCAAAAATTGGTTCAGATTGCACTAAAAAAGATGTTGAAAAAGAAAAAACAAGTTCTTCCAGGAGCAATAAACCACTTATTTGTACCAATCATCAAGCATTTACCCGATTGGTTTGTGCTATATGTAATAAAAAATCTAAAACAATTCCAAAAATAAAAACTACTATGGGAAAACTCATTATATTTTCTGCACCTTCTGGATCAGGGAAAAGCACTCTTATTAATTATTTAATGTCAAAAGGTTTTGATTTCTCTTTCTCCATTTCGGCAACATCAAGAGCTCCAAGAGGAACAGAAAAAAATGGCGTTGAATATTACTTTTTATCTGTCAACGATTTTAAGAAACACATAGAAAATAACGATTTTATCGAGTATGAAGAGGTTTATCCAAATTGTTTTTATGGAACTCTAAAATCGGAAGTAGATAAAGCATTGGAGACTGAAAAAACACTACTATTTGATGTAGATGTTAAAGGTGGTGTAAATATCAAAAACATGTACAAAGAAAAAGCTTTAGCTATTTTCATTCAGCCACCTTCGGTGGATGTTTTGCGTCAGCGTCTAATAGATAGGGATACGGATTCAGAAGAAATGATTGAAAAACGTGTTGCTAAAGCTGCTTGGGAAATGAATTTTGCGCCTCAATTTGATGTTGTAATCGTCAATGATTCGCTTGAAAAAGCCAAAGAAGAGGTTGAAACAGCCATAAGAAACTTTCTAAAACAATGAACATTGTTCTTTTCGGAGGATCCTTCAATCCTATTCACAACGGACATTTGGCATTAGCAAAACATTTTGCTCAAAAATCCAACATTGACGAGGTATGGTTGTTGCTTTCTCCGCAAAATCCACTCAAACAACTAAAAATGGCAAGTGACCGTCATCGACTCGAAATGCTTCAACTTGCCACAGAAAATATTCCCAAACTTAAAATTTGTGATATTGAACTTTCGTTACCAAAACCAAATTACACTTACGAAACACTTCAAGCACTAAAAAAAATGTATCCACAACATACGTTTTCTCTCCTTATTGGAGAAGATAATTTGGTTGTTTTCAACAAATGGAAAAATTACGAACGGATTCTAAATGAGCATCAAATATATGTCTATCCTCGACAAAATGAGGATAAAAAGTCGTTTATACAACATCGGAACATAAATTTTATTTCAGCTCCACTCTTCCCTATTTCTTCTACCGAGATACGAGAAAAAATTGCGAAAAAAGAAGACGTTGAACATTTTTTGCCCGCGAAAGTTCACGAGTTTATTTCAAGTCATAAAATTTATTAAAATCGAACTACTTTTAATTTACACTGTAGAACTATTCTTTTTATTATCTTTGTGTTTCTTATTTTGGAACAGAAATGAGTAAAAAAACTTTGTTAGAAAGCATAAACACTCCTAGCGACTTAAAGAAGTTAAACAAAAATCAACTTCCTCAGTTGTGCGATGAATTACGACAATTTATCATTGATGAGTTATCACAAAATCCAGGGCATTTAGGATCAAGTTTAGGTGTTGTTGAACTTTCTGTTGCGCTACATTATGTATTCAATACGCCTTACGACAGAGTTGTTTGGGACGTTGGACATCAAGCTTATGCTCACAAAATTTTAACAGGAAGAAGAGAATTGTTTCACACTAATCGCCAATTCAAAGGAATTAGTGGATTTCCATCACCAAAAGAAAGTGAATACGACTCGTTTGGCACAGGACACTCCTCTACATCTATTTCGGCTGCTTTAGGAATGTCGGTTGCAGCAAAGCTAAAAGGAGAAGATTTGCGTCAAGTTGTAGCTGTCATTGGTGATGGTTCGCTGACAGGAGGCCTGGCTTTCGAAGGTTTAAACAATGCTTCTATCAACCCAAACAATTTACTCATCATACTGAATGACAACGGGATAGCAATAGACCCAATCAAAAGTGGAATAGGAAAATTCTTGAGTAACATTCACACTTCGGCCACGTATAACTCTTTCCGATTTGCCATTTATAAAATCCTAAAATGGTTACATTTGATGAACGATGAGCGAAAAAATAAAATAATTCGTTTAGGCAATTCTCTCAAGGCATCAAATATCAATAAAAATAACATTTTTGAAGGACTAAATATTCGTTATTTCGGTCCAATAGACGGACACGACATTCAAGGTTTAGTACACAAATTAGAAAAAATTAAACGTTTCGAAGGTCCGAAAGTTTTACACTGCATTACAGTAAAAGGGAAAGGTTACAAATCTGCAGAAGATTCAGCAACCGTTTGGCATGCACCAGGAATTTTTAATAAAGAAACAGGAGAACGGATTAAAGAAAACAATGAGCAGCAACCTCCTCTTTTTCAAGATGTTTTTGGGCATACTTTATTAGAGTTAGCAAAAGAAAACGACAAAATTGTAGGTATAACTCCTGCAATGCCTTCTGGATGTTCAATGTGTTTTATGATGAAGGAGATGCCTCATCGAGTTTTTGATGTTGGAATTGCAGAAGGTCATGCTGTAACTTTTTCTGCAGGATTGGCCAAAGAAGGACTTATTCCTTTTTGCAACATATATTCCTCATTTATGCAACGTGCTTACGACAATGTTATTCACGATGTTGCGTTGCAAAACCTAAAAGTAATACTTTGTCTCGACCGAGCAGGAATAGTTGGTAGCGATGGTGCAACGCATCAAGGAGAGTTTGATATGGCATATTTTCGCTGTATTCCAAACTTGACCATTGCCTCGCCTTATAACGAAATAGAGTTAAGAAATTTAATGTTTACAGCATTGCATCACAATGGTCCTTTTGTTATTCGTTATCCTCGCGGTAAAGGTTACGTTGTTGATTGGAGAAAACCAATGGAAGTTCTTCCTATTGGCAAAGGTCGCTGTTTGAAAAAAGGGAATCAGTTGGCGGTAATTTCTATAGGACCAATAGGAAATAAAGTTGCCGATGCTATAGAACTTTTGGATGATGACAAAGAAAAAGTAGCACACTACGATTTTCGCTTTGTAAAACCATTAGACACGGATTTACTCAATGAAATTGGGGATAATTTTTCTAAAATAATAACAGTTGAAGATGGAGTTCTGAATGGTGGTGTTGGTAGTGAAATTTTAGAATTTATGTCAGAAAAACATTATCAGATTCAAGTAGAACGAATGGGAATTCCTGACCAATTTGTAGAACATGGAACTCCGAATGAACTTTACGAAATGCTTGGACTTGATGCAAAAAGCATTTACAAAAAAATAGTAGAAACACTAAAAAAATAACACTTTATGAGAATCATTATAGCTGGAGCTGGTGCTGTTGGGACACACCTTGCCAAGCTTTTGGCAAGAGAGGAACAAGACATTGTGTTGTTGGACGAGATAGAAAGTCGTTTGAGCGGATTGGATTCTTACGATTTGATGACCATTGTTGGTAGTCCTACTTCATTGCAAGATTTGAATAGGTGTGGGGTTAGTGACGCAGACCTTTTTATTGCCGTAACACCAGAAGAAAGTGTAAATATGACGGCTTGTATGTTAGCTAAAAATTTAGGAGCAAAAAAAACAGTTGCTCGTGTTGATAATTCAGAATATCTTTTACCGGAAAACAAAGATTTCTTCCAACAATTAGGGGTTAATTCTCTCATTTTGCCAGAAAAACTAGCTGCAAAAGAAATTATTGACGCACTACAGGTTGGGTGGATTCGGGAGATTCGTTCTTTTTGTGACAACGCTTTGGTTTTGTTAGGAATTAAAATAAGAAGCAATGCTAAAATTCTGAACAAACTGTTTTCTTCAGGATATTTCAATCACAACAAATATCGTATTGTTGCTATTAAACGAGAATCAAAAACCATTATTCCAAATGGTTCTGACTTAGTACTAGCAGGAGATGTTGTTTACTTTATTACAACAAAAGAGAATATGGAACTCGTGCGTGAGGATACTTGTAAAGCCGATTTCCAGATTAAAAACATTCTTTTTATGGGAGGAGGGCATATCGCACAACGTACTATTGATGCGTTGCCCGAAAACGTAAATATAAAGATTTTTGAAAAAAACCGAGAAAAAGGCATTGCTCTTGCTCGTAAATTAAAAAGAAACGACGTTCTCATCATTAATGGCGATGGCACCAACCTTGATTTGCTAAAAGAGGAAGACATCGAAAATATGGATGCTTTTGTTGCCATTACTGACGACTCGGAATCAAACATGTTAGCATGCTTAACAGCAAAAAATTTGGGCATAAAGAAAACCATTGCTGAAATAGAAAACATTGATTACATCGACATTGCCGACAATTTGGATATTGGTGCCGTTATTAACAAGAAACTCATTGCTGCTAGTTACATTTACCAACTTACCCTAAATGCATCCATTTTGAATCTAACTTGCCTCTCGTATTCCGATGCCGAAGTTGTAGAATTTGTCGCAACTGAAAATTCAAAAATCATTAATCAAAAAATCAAGGAAGTTGCACTTCCAAAAGATGTAAATATTGGAGGAATTGTTCGTCATGGAAAAGGTTTTATGGTAAATGGTGACACAAAAATAGAAGTTGGCGACCATGTGGTGGTATTCTGTATAGCAAGTAGTGTTCGCAAAATCGACAAGTTCTTTTAAACAATGAGCAAAGGAATATTCAACATAAGGGCCGTAATTTTTATGATTGGAAATTTTCTATTTATCGAAAGTTTCTTTATGGGATTATCCTCTTTAATAGCCTTTATTTATGATGAATACGACAAACTTCCATTATTTGTTTCTGGTCTGTTTACACTTATTTTTGCCTGCCTTTTCTCTATTTTAGGGAAAGAGCATAATCAAAAAATTGGAAAACGAGAAGGCTATATCATTGTTTCATTGGTATGGATTATGTTTTCCATTTTTGGATTGTTACCTTTCTACATAAGTGGAAAAATCGCAAATCTGACAGATGCTTTTTTTGAAACAATGTCGAGTTTCACAACAACCGGTGCTACTATTCTAAAAAATATTGAAACATTTCCGCACGGACTACTCTTTTGGCGCAGTTTGATGCAATGGTTAGGTGGGTTAGGATTCGTTGTTCTTTGTTTGGCAATTATGCCTTTTATTGGCGGAGATTTCAATATGTTTTCTGCGGAAACTACAGGACCCATTCAGAACAAGATGCAACCTCGAATTAAAGAAACAGCCAAACGACTTTGGGGGTTATATTTCGTTCTTACTATAGCAGAATCGCTACTTCTTTGGATTGGAGGAATGGATTATTTTGATGCAATTTGTCATTCCTTAGCCACTCTTTCTACAGGAGGAATGTCAACGAAGGAAATGAGCATCGGTTCGTGGGAATCACCCTTTATTCATTACACGACAATTCTATTTATGATAATTGGTGGGACAAATTTTACACTACTTTATCATTCATTAGTAAAACAGAGATACAACAAACTATTTAGTAACGAAGAATTTAAATTTTATATCTTACTCATTTTTATTGCAACACTTGCAATTGCGTCTATTTTGTTCTTTTTAGTTCCAGAATATGCGGCAACAGAAAAGACCATTCGAGACAGTCTATTTCAAGTAACAGCATTCATCACTTCAACTGCCTTTTCAACTGCCGATTATACAACTTGGCCATCTATTTCTTGGTTAATAATCGTTCTGTTGATGTTTATGGGAGCTTGTTCTGGATCTACTACAGGGGGAATAAAAATTGTTCGTATTATGCTATTAATCAAAAATAGTTTCCACGAATTCAAACGCAGATTGCACCCAAATGCTATTCTTCCAATTAGAATGAATAAAGAATTTGTTTCAGAAAAAGTAATCAATAGTCTATTTGCTTTTTTCACTGTTTACATCGCAATTATATTTGTAAGTACATTTATTTTATCTCTCTCTGGGATTTCGGTAATTGATTCGTTAAATATATCTATTTCAACAATAAGCAATATTGGTGTTGGCGATTTTGCTTCAATGTCTTCTTTTGCGAAATGGTTTTTATCTTTTTTAATGCTTATTGGACGTTTGGAATTATTTACTATTTTACTACTTTTTTCTCCCGCTTTATGGAAAAAGTAGAAACAAGAATAAACTAATTTAAAATTTTACTTTTTTATGAATACAGATAAAAACAAAATGGCTGAAATTATTTTGTCGGAAGATGTAGCAAAAGGTTTGTATTCCAACTTGGCTTTTATTGCACACTCCTCTTCCGAGTTTATAGTTGATTTTGCACAAATGTTACCAGGAATGCCCAAACCAACGGTAAAATCAAGAATTATTTTAACAGCGGAACATGCCAAAAGATTGCTTTTAGCATTGCAAGACAACATAAAAAAATATGAAACGCAATTTGGAAAAATTGATTTAGAACCGAATCAAAACATTATTTCTCCATTGCCATTCGGACACGGAGAAGCGTAAAAAAAACGTTTTGCTTTTTGAAAAACAACAAAATGCAGAAAAAAATTTATTTCATAACAGATGCCCATTTGGGTTCCAAAGTTTTTGAAGACCCTATTGCTCACGAACAGAAATTAGTAAGATGGTTGGATTCGGTCAAAAACGATGCTGAAGCTATTTTTATGCTTGGCGATATGTTTGACTTTTGGTTCGAATACAAACGTACCGTTCCAAAAGGATTTAATCGCTTTTTGGGGAAGATGGCCGAACTAACTGATGTTGGAATTCCCATCCACTTTTTTACTGGCAATCACGATTTGTGGACATTTGGATATTTGGAAAACGAAATCGGTTTGATTGTTCATCGTGGGCCACAAGTAATGCAACTAAAGGGAAAGAATTTCTTTCTCGCTCACGGAGATGGACTGAATGACAATAGTTTAGGTTTTCGTTTCATTAGAGGAATTTTTCACAACAAAGTCTGTCAATGGCTTTTCTCAAATATTTTCCCATCTTCTTTAGGATTAAAATTTGGTTACGCATGGTCAGAGAGTAATCGGAAACGACATTTAAGGCAAAACGTAGGATACCTTGGCGAAAACAAAGAGAACTTAGTTTTATTTGCAAAAAAACACTTTTCAGATAATCCAAATATTGATTTTTACATATTTGGACATCGTCATATTCTACTTCATCTTATGCTTAACCGCTCCACTCAATTAGCAATTTTAGGCGATTTCATCAGTGAATTTTCGTATGCCTCTTTTGATGGAAAAAATCTCGAATTACTTTTTTTTGAAAAAGAGTGAAAAACATAGCAAATATGAAAAATTCTATAGATTTGAATATCAAGAATAAATACAAAATACTATTTGTCTGCCTAGGGAATATATGCCGTTCTCCGGCGGCCGAAGCTGTTTTTAATCATAAGTTGGAAGAAAAAAAATTGACTCAGTATTTTTTTGTAGACTCTGCAGGAACTTATGGAGGTCATTCGGGAGAGTTGCCCGATAGACGTATGCGGTTGGCTGCTGAAAAACGAGGTTATACTCTTACCCATCACTCGAGAAAAATAACTTTTTCCGATTTTGAGAATTTCGATCTTATCGTCGTTATGGACAACTATAATTATGATGATGTTTGTTTTTTAGCACCAACCATCGAAGCAAAAAACAAAGTTTGTAAAATGGCCAGTTTCTTAGAAAAATCCGATTTTACCTACATTCCAGATCCTTATTACGAAGGAAGTGAAGGTTTTGAATTGGTCTTGAATCTGCTTGATGAGTCTTGCGAAAACTTACTCAAACATTTAAAAAACAAGCACGTTTTAATCTTAAAATAAAATCTATATTTTTGTAAAAAATAAAAAACAACAAGTAATTATGAAACCTATAGTAAGTATAATAATGGGTAGCACATCGGATCTTCCTATCATGGAAAAGGCTGCAAAATTGCTCAATGAATTTCAAATTCCGTTCGAAATCAACGCACTTTCGGCACATCGTACACCACAAGAAGTAGCAACCTTTGCAGAAAATGCTGATAAAAACGGGATAAAAGTGATTATTGCTGCTGCAGGAATGGCGGCTCATTTGCCAGGTGTTATTGCTGCTTCAACAACAATTCCTGTAATTGGAGTTCCTATCAACTGCACACTAAATGGTCTTGATGCATTACTTGCCATAGTGCAAATGCCTCCTGGAATTCCTGTTGCAACAGTTGGTATAAATGCTGCTGAAAATGCTGCAATCCTTGCAATTCAGATACTTTCAAATGCAGATATGAATTTGGCTCAAAAATTTTTGAAATACAAAGAAAACTTGAAGAACAAAATTGTTAAAGCCAACGAAGAACTGAGTAAAATATCTTACGAATATAAATGTTAATAAAGATTTGATTTTTTTTCGATGACGAAAAAAACTGAATTTAATATCGTTTATCTCTCACTTGGTAGTAATGTGGGAGATAAATTTTTACATCTTAGCAATGCCATCAAACAACTCCGAAATGTAGGGATGACAGATAAAATTTCACCCGTTTTCGAAACAAAACCTTGGGGATTTGACTCTAATAATAAATTTTACAACATTGTAATAAAATTTATTACTCATCTATCGCCTAACGAATTGCTAAAAAAAATAAAAGAAATTGAAATAAAACTTGGGCGCACTCAGAAAACTCACAACAAATGCTATTCCGATAGAACAATTGATATTGACATCCTTTTTTATAACAATATTATTCTCTCCTCAGAAGAACTAACAATTCCCCATCCACTTTTAACTGAAAGAGATTTTGTTCTAATTCCGCTCCACTGCATTGAGCCCGATTTGGTACATCCAGTACTGAAAAAGACAATAAAACTGCTTTGTGAAGAATATAAAAACAGTGAAATAAAGCAACTCAACAAGCAACTATTCTGAAGTTTTCTGCTAAAATTGAAAATAGATAAACTTCTGTAAATCAGCTGTAACAAACTGATAAATTACAAAAACGGCAACAACTACAACAATTGCCATAATATACAATGGCATTTTTGCGAAACAAATACGATAATAGCGTTTGAAGTTATCGGGCAACCAATGGATAATCATCCCTAAAACTATCAAAAGAAAAACATTCCGATATTCCATCACAATTTGTGGAATAAGAGAAAAGTCCCAACTTGACCCAATTTGGTTCACCATATTTTTTGCTGTATTCCAAGCTGTTTCATTTGCTTCTGCAGGATCAAGATTCGACCCTGAACGGAAAAACAAACGAGTAAATGTAATAAAAATAAATGTTTGAAAAACTGCCCAACACGTTTCCAAAGGTTTCAAAGATTTCTTTCCTCCTAAAAGATTGTAAATCATACGTAAAAATGTTCCCAAAAACAATATTGCACTCCATACAAAAAACATATTGAAAACTGGTTTCTCAAAAATCAGTGCCAACTCTGCCAAAAGCAATGTAAGGAACAAAAGCAATAGTGTTCGAACATAAACGTTCCAATTTTTCCAAAATTTATACACAATAATACCCAAACCATTTAGTCCTCCCCAAATCATAAAGTTCCAACTTGCTCCATGCCAAAGTCCTCCAAGCAACATCGTATTCAACGCATTGAGGTTAGTATGAATAGGTTTCCGCTTTTCTTTGTTGAAGATAGCAACCAAAACAACAATAAGTAAGATTGTAGCAACAATCAACGTTACCCACAGACTTCCCGAAAGGATTACAGCAATTAATGCAATAGTAAAAATACAACAATACGTACCAAAAGTAGCATTACGATTGCCGCCTAGCGGGATATAAAGATAATCTTGTAACCACTTAGAGAGCGAAATATGCCAACGTTTCCAAAAATTACCAGGATTGGTTGCTTTGTAAGGAGAATCAAAGTTCTTAGGCAAATAAAATCCCATCAACATTGCCACTCCTATTGCAATGTCAGTATATCCAGAAAAATCAGCATAAACCTGTAGCGAATAACCAAAGAGTGCTACTAAATTTTCAAATCCACTAAAAAGTAAAGGATTTTCGAAAACTCTATCAACAAAATTAACTGCGATAAAATCACTAAGAATGATTTTTTTTGCCAAACCATTTAGAATCCAAAACACAGCAAAACCAAACTGCTTTCGTCCTAAAAAATAAGGTCGATGCAGTTGTGGAATAAATTCACTTGCTCTCACGATTGGACCAGCAACAAGTTGAGGAAAAAAGGTTAAATAGAAAGCAAAATCAAAAAAGTTACGCACAGGTTTTATCCTTTCTCGATAAATATCCATTACATAACTAATTGCCTGAAAAATATAAAACGAAATACCTACAGGCAACAAAATGGCATCAACACTGAATCGGGAGGAGTTTGTTGCGATATTGCCAATATGCGAAAAAACATCAAACACATTGAAATGTGTCCCAAACATATCGTTGAGAACATCAATAAAAAAATAGGCATATTTAAAATAGCAAAGTACCAAAAGATTCAACACTATACTTACTATCAGTAAAAATCGTTTCTGTTTTGCTCCAAAAAGAAGTTTCCCTATAAAGAAATTAAAGATAGTTACAAACAGTAGAATCAGAGTGAAAAGTCCACTTGTTTTGTAATAGAAAAACAAACTAACAAAGAAAAGAAATGTATTACGAAGTAATATTTTTTGCCGAAACAAGCTAAAAACAGCAAATACAAAAGCAAAAAACACCCAAAAATAGAATTGTGTAAAGAGCAATGGCTGAGCATCGTCAAACGAAAATATATTTTTAAGTAGTGCCAACAATTCCATTCTTCTTACTTATTTTGAGCATCAAAAATAAACTCGTGGACAAAATCCGTCGGAAGATCTTTCCTCAAACAATAAAAATCGTAGTACGTCAAAAGCGATTTTGAAAGTAAGGTTCCTATTTCCTTTGCTCCTTGTGCTGTAAAATGAACATGATCGCCCACCGCATAAGGAGGATTGTGCCGAACCCACTGTGCCATAGAATTTTCGCCACCCATTGTTTCAAACATATTCCAAAAAGCAACACCATTTTTAAGTGCAGTTTGTTTGATTGCCTCGTTCAGTTCTGGCAAAAAACGCCAAGTTACATAAACCCCATTCTCTTTCCTACTCATATCCGAAGGACCTATAAAAAGCATTTTTGCCTCTGGAACTACACGGCGGAAAAGTGCAAACTGTTTTTCCAAACGCATCATGTAGTCATCAATTGTCTTTTGAGATTTTATCACTGGCATCATATTTCCTCCAAATTGCAAAATGATAAGACTTACTTTCAGTTTCCCAAACGACTGCCGAAGAACCTCTTCGTTTATTCGAGTAAATATAGTTCCAGAACAACCTCTCAACGGAACATTGTCAACTGCAACTCCTCCATTTCCGTCAAAAAGCAACGCATAAACTTCGGCATCACCTATCAACTTCAAAATTGCATGAGAAGCCGTTTCCTTCAAATTCCAAACCAACGACAATACTTCATCGCTTTGTTCCCGACGTTTTATTTCGTTAATGACAGTGTCGCAAGATAATTGTGCGGAAAAATCGTTACTATTGTGTCCAACAAGCAACGAAACTTTTGAAAACTTCGACTCTGGGAACTTCTCTTTTGCCGAGAAAGACAAAACTCCACTTCCGTCAACGGCAGAAAATTGAGCCATCGGTCCATAACGTTTATGGCTGGCTCGGTGAGTTGTTGAATCTCCGTAAACAATATATCTTGTAAAATTCCCCGAAAACGTCTGAGAAAAAGAAGTCGTTGGAATACGCTGTATAGCAGGCACCATACCTATACCACTTCCTCCAAACCGATGTTGCAGATGATTTCTCAAAACACCAGAAATCCGATCCATTTCAATTTGAGAATCGCCATAATGCAAAATTCGATAAGTTTCACCCTCATATTTTGCATTTTCAAAAGATTGAAAAATGGTATCAAAAAAACAATAATCATCACCTGGAAGATAAATTCTTAGTGAGCTTTCCGTTATAAATTTTTTATAGTAATGCAAACTGTCGAGCAACGAATCGGAAACCCTCATCACAAATGTATTTTCCATAGTTTGTAGCACCGAATCGACATCAACTTTTTCTACCACCGTATCGGTTTTCAACTCCTCGAACGAGGCAAACTTTAGTTTGCAAGGTCCCACCTTTAATCCGTTTTTTG
>JAGCAG010000071.1 GCA_017652785.1 Paludibacteraceae bacterium
CGTACATGCCGACATACCCTTCGTAAAGAGGTTTGAATTCCTCTTTTTTTCGGGTAAGAGTGTTGTAAATATTGAGTTTTTGTTTCATTTTTATCAAAGATTCTTTTCTAGCGACAAAGGTAGAAAAAAGTGATTAGTTAGGCACCTCTATTTCCAACTTTATGTTGAAATGCGTGAATACGTTTTGTTTTTCGTTTGTAGAAGCACTCAAATATGCTGGGTCGGGGCGAAATTCTCTTTTTTGACTTTTGTAGCACGTAGAATTTCTCTTTTACCAATAGGACCAGCGAGTCGTTCAACAGTAAAACCAACTTCTTGCAATGTACGTCTCACAACGCCTTTCGCGCAATATGTTGTGAGAATAGCACCTGTATTCATATTATTGTATAATTTTTCAAAGACAGTTTTATCCCATAATTCTGGTTGTTTTTCAGGCGAAAAAGCATCAAAATAGACGATATCGAAGTGATTTTTTAACTCCAAGTTTTTAATATCTCCAAGATGTTTTAATAGAGAAAAGTTTGAGGTGATTTCTTCAGTTCTGTCCCATTCCGAACAATGTAATTTTTTGAAAATAGATTGTTCTTCTTTTGTTGTTGCATAATTGAAATTTGAATAAAAATCAGAAGGAACAGGATACAATTCAACCGTTTCGTAGTGAACTTTTTGTTTGGTTTTTGTTGCAGTTAGGAGAGTCAAAAAAGCATTTAGACCAGTTCCAAATCCAACTTCAAAAATCGAAATATCTTGTTTGTTGCATTGTAAGAAGGCCGATTGAATAAAAATATGATTTGATTCATTTTTTGCTCCATGAATGGAATGATAACATTCGTCAATCGTTTTGTTATAGAGCGTTTTAGAGCCATCTTCGGTTTGTCTAAGAGCGATGTTCATTTATTTATTTTGAGTTTTTTTGATAAGCTCTTTTGGTTTCTGTTTTAGGGTAGGGATTTTTGTGTAATCCCATTCCTCTTCAACGTCCCAAAAGGCTCTTAGATTGATTTTTGAAGGATAATAATATACCTTTTCTGCTTGACGTTTTTCGGCATAATTGCCTGTGTCCCAAATGCCATTATTGTTTTCGTCAATGAATATTCTCAAAAAATAATCACCAGGATTTAAGTTTTCAAAAGCTGTTTCAGAATTGGAAACTTTTGCTTCGCGTTCTACTTTTTCTCGAGTGTTTAAGAGTTGCAAAACTTCTTTTCCAGTATAATTCTGCAAGATTACAAACAAATTGGCATATTCTTCTAAAGAGCGTATTTTAATGTTAATTTTTGTTGTATTTGTGCTTTTCCCGTAATGCTCGTGAAAAGCGGCAGAGTCAATAGTTAAGCGATACTCTTGTTCTGGAATCCATTCTTGCTCAATGGAGAATTTCATATTTGCTTCGTGCGCTTTTAGTTTAATCGGAATTGGAATCCAAAGTGTATCTATATTCCTTTCGAGATGAACTTTAGCAGTATCATAATGTTTTATTGGCACATCAAAAGATAAAATAATATCATTGTACACGTCAAATGCACCTTTTATGTTGTGACTCATTTTTAGATGTTCGACCTTTTTTTTCTCTTCTTCGTTACCTTTCTTTTTGTTTCTTTTTCGAGAAAAAGTTTCTTCCTGTGCTTTGTTTTTGGATTTTGGAACTTTTACTGGAAGAATAACCGTGTCCATTTGTAAAACGATGTTGTTCAAAGTATCGGTAAAAGGATAGTAAAGTTCAAATCTTAACGAGTCGGTTGAATAGGTCAAAGAGTCGGTTATCCAATAGGAAAGCGTGTCGCAGGTCGCACTTTGTTGTAAAACATAATTGTCATTCCACTTAAAATTCAAAGGAACAATACGTGGCATAGAGTCTTGTTTGCCTTCAAAAAATAGAGTGAACTTTTGAGGTTCTTTGCGTTCTCCTTTTATAAAATCGTAACGAATGTGTTTCTCCTCAAAAGCAGAAAGAATAATGTTGTTTGGTTCGTATTTAGTGATTTTTCTTTCAATAATGGTGTCAATTGTAAGTGAATCAATCATTATGGTGTCAAGTTTTGATTCAAAAAGTATTTTGGTCTGAAAAATGCTATCGGAGAATGCTATTTTTTCGTTGGGAATATCAAAAAAATAATTACTTCCGATATCTTGCAAGGCAAATACTTTGAATGAACCTTCTTTTACGTTTTTTATAATGAAATTTCCATTTTCATCAGTTTTTGCGATTCTCTCAAAAGGCAAAGTTGTAAAAACTGAGTCGTGTAGATTTTGATGAATACCAACCAAGATGCCTTTTATTGGATTTAGTGTTTCTGCATCAATTACTGTTCCGCTTATTTTTAACGTGTCAAGAATTTCTCCTGTAGAGAAAGCAAAAGAGTAGTTTTTCAAAGGGTTCCCTTCATTGTTGTCAACTATTGCATCTGAAAAATCAATAGTGTAGGTAGTGTTTTCTTGTAAAGAATCTTCGTATACAACGGAGATTTTTTTTCCTAAAGCTTTTACTGTGGGAGCCTTTGTTGTGGTTGGAGAGCAAGTTGCTTTTTCTAGAAATTGGTTAAGTACAACTATTTCATCAAAATCGATTTCAATTTTTTTTGTCTTAATGTTTACGCTATTGTTATTTGGCGTGCTTTTTATTACAACGGGAGGTATTTCGTCTTTAGGTCCGCCTTGAGGCCCAACTCCTCGATTGGCACAAGAAAATAGGAAACCAGAAAAAATACACATCAAAACGGATATGTAAATCCAAATATATGTTTTTGATTTATTCATTGAAGTGTTTTTTATTTAGTTCAATAACTTCTAAGTTTTGTATGTTGTCGTTGTCGATTTCGAACCGTAGCAAAGTAGGAATAAGTTGCGCTCCGTACTGACCTGCTGCTCCAGGATTCATACACAACATATTTAACGTTTCGTCGTACATTACTCTTAAAATATGCGAATGTCCGCAGACGAATAATTTGGGTGTGTTTTTGAAGATCTCAGGCATAACTTCTCTTGCATATCGTCGAGGATAACCTCCTATATGGGTTAACCAAACCGAAACATTTTCGCATGAAAAACGATTGTGTTGTGGAAAAAGATGTCTGACTTCATAACCATCGATATTCCCATAGACAGCTCTTAATGGCTTGAAATTTTTCAATTTATTTGCTACTTCTAAAGAGCCAATGTCGCCAGCATGCCAAATCTCATCGCAGTTTTCAAAATGATGAAAAATACGCTCGTCCAAATAAGCATGAGTGTCTGATAAAAGTCCAATTCGTGTCATCTTTTGAACATCCTATCCATTTGACGTTGATCTTCTTTTGCTTTGAGCGACTGGCGTTTGTCGTACGTTTTTTTACCTCTGGCAATGGCAATGTTTAGTTTTGCGAGTCCTTTTTCATTGATAAAAAGTGAAGTGGGAACAATGGTTAATCCACTTTCTTTTACAATTCGACCTATTTTTTGTAATTCTTTTTTCGTGAGCAGAAGTTTTCTGTCGCGTTGAGTATTGTGGTTGTAGAAGTTTCCCAAACGATATTCTGCAATGTGCATTCCTTTTACCCAAAGTTCACCTTTTTCTATTAAACAATAGGTATCAACCAAACTTACTTTTCCTTCACGAATGGACTTAATTTCGGTGCCATAAAGCACAATGCCTGTTGTGAATTTGTCCAACAGTTCATAATCGAACGAAGCTCTTTTGTTTCGGATGTTAATGTTGTTTTTGGGAAGCATTATTCTTTTAGTCGAGCAATAATGGTTTGATTCCCTTTGGTTCGTTCGCCAATTTCTACAAAAATTTCGGCATCAGCAGGAAGGAATAGGTCAACTCGAGATCCAAATTTTATAAAACCTAAATGTTCATTTCGGTGACATTTATAGTCGGTGTGTGCGTATGTGACAATGCGACGAGCCAATGCTCCCGCAATCTGACGAACAAGTACTTTTGAACCCTTTGGAGTTTCTATTAAAACAGACGAACGCTCGTTTTCGTGACTCGACTTGGGCAAATAAGCTGCCATATGTCTGCCATTATAATGTTTGCAGTATTTTATTATTCCTGCAATAGGATACCAATTGGCGTGAACGTTGAAAACTGTCATAAAGATAGAAACCTGAATGCGTTTTTCTCCGTTAAAGCATTCGTGTTCCTCCGTTGGTTCAATCACAACAACGTGTCCATCGGCAGGAGCAACGATCAAACTTTCATCTTCAACATCTGCTTCTCGTTCTGGATTTCTGAAGAAATAAATAAAAAACGAGAAAATAATAACCGAAAAAGCCAATCCTACGAAAAAGAATATATTTTGAGGATATTGGCAGTAAATAATAACGTTGTAAATTATCAATATAATAAGCAGAATGAGCAATATATTGAATCCTTCTCTGTGTATTCTAATTTTTTTCATAATTTTCTAATAGCCGAATATAATTAAAATAAAAAACAAAATTGGTGAAGCTAACAAAATGCTATCAAAACGATCAAGAACTCCTCCGTGTCCAGGCAGTAAATTTCCTGAATCTTTCACGCCCGAACGACGTTTGAAAACAGACTCTAACAAATCACCTACTGTTGCAGCAAGAGATATTATTATTGAGTAGAAAATATATTCTATGCCCAAAAGATTAAATACCCAAAGCAATGTCGAAATAAAAGTTACTAAAAAGACGCCACCAACAAAACCTTCCCATGATTTTTTGGGAGAAATATTCGGTGCCATTTTGTGTTTGCCAAAAGCTGTTCCGAAAAGATATGCGCCTGTGTCGTTCAGCCAAATGCATGCAAAGAAGAATATTAGCATAGGCAAATCAAAATTGGAGAAATGTAAATTTGTTGAATTGATAAAAGACAACAATGAGAATGGTATTGTTACAACAACTTGACCAAAAATGTAGTATGCTATATTGTGCAAAGATTGCTCTTCTTTGAAGGTGAGTAGTTCGGCAAGAATAATTCCTATAATGTAGATTAAAAAGCCAAGAGAACCTAATTGGAAAGGCAAATAGGGACCTGTAAGGCTTGTAACAAAGAGCAATGATGAAACATAAAAAATAAGCGTACAAATACATGCCACCACCCAATTTAATCGAACGTTGGGGAGTTTATTAATAATTGAACAATATTCTTTCGTTGCCAACAAACTAAAAATTAGGAATAGAGAACCACAAACCGCTTCTCCTAGTAGAATAGAACCGATAATCAAAGAAACGAAGATAATTCCTGTTATTGCCCTTGTTATAAAATTCTTCATAATTACGTTTAGGTACAAAACGTTGCAAATGTAACAAATTGTTAAGAGAGGGCGAAATTCAACTTCCTAAAAAACAACAAAAAGTTTTTTTTTCTTTTCTTGTAAATGTTTTTCATTATTTTTGTTCGATTCAAGTATAGAAAAATGTTGCTTTCCTTTTATAAACAAAATGTGATAGAGGCTGGCTGCGATGAGGCAGGTAGAGGTTGTTTGGCAGGTTCGGTTTTTGCTGCTGCGGTTATTTTTCCTCCCGATTACAAAAACGAATTGTTGAATGATTCAAAAAAGATAACAGAAAAACAACGTTATTTGTTGCGACCTGTTATTCAAAAGGATGCTTTGGCTTGGGCAGTTGGCATTGCGACGGCTCAAGAAATTGATGAAATAAACATTCTTAATGCCTCTATTTTGGCAATGCATCGTGCGGTAGAAAATCTCAAAATTGTTCCAGAATATCTGATTGTTGACGGAAATAAATTTAAGCCTTATAAAGATATTCCTCATCAAACTATTGTGAAGGGAGATGGAAAATATCTTTCAATTGCAGCGGCATCTGTGTTGGCAAAAACGTTTAGAGACGATTATATGCTAGAATTACATAAAGAATTTCCTCAATATGATTGGGCAACAAACAAAGGTTATCCCACAAAAAAACATCGTGATGTTATAAAAGAGATAGGTTTTACACCTTATCACAGAATGAGTTATAAGTTCAAATAGTTACAAAAGAATTATTATGGATATTTTTTTGGTCATTGTTTCGTGTGTTTTTATTGTTTTGGGTTTGCTGGGCGCAGTTTTGCCTGTGTTGCCAGGAATTCCTTTGGGCTATGTTGGTTTGCTTTTATTGCATTTTTCGAATTATGCCGAATTTTCCACCACCTTTTTGCTCGTGTGGTTGATTGTTGTTATTGTTTTACAAGTTTTGGATTATTTTTTGCCAATTTGGGGCGCAAAAAAATGGGGTGGATCCAAATGGGGAATGTGGGGTAGTACCATCGGTTTGTTGTTTGGTTTTTTTATGGGACCAATAGGTATCGTTTTAGGCCCATTTGTGGGAGCTGTTTTAGGTGAATTGCTTAATGGTGCAGAAACTAAAAATGCCTTGAAATCTGGATTCGGAACATTTGTTGGATTGTTGGTTGGAACTATTGCTAAACTAATAATAGGTGGAATGTTTATTTATTATTATGTGGAAGCATTGTTTTTTTAAGGTTTAAACTTTAAGATTTATTAATTGTCTTAATATTTTGGAATTAGAATAAAGGAAAAGATGTTTATGAAGAGGGTGTTTTTTTTGCCTATTTTGGTGCTTTTTGTTGCATTGGATTTCTCGGCTCAAATGTATGTTTATCCTGACGATGTATATTACGAAAAAGGAGATGAAAACATCTTAAAAATAATTGTAGAAGACCCCGAAGTTAGGGATGCGACCGAAACGGGAATTATTTATGCTGCAGAGGAAGATTCAGTTCTTTATCTTGACGAACTGACCGATTCTATTGCTTTTCACAACTTCTTTTCTGAAAGAGTCCCTTTGTTGCAAAAATCGTTTTCTAAAAAGATTTTGTTGCAAAAAGATTTTGCTTTTTCGGGCGAAACAAAGTTGTTCTTGAAACCTAAATCATATTGGTTATGAAACGCTTATGTTTGATTTTTTTATGCGCAGTTTTGCTTTCTGCTGCCTTAAAGGCACAAACGTTGTTTGAAGCCATAAATCTTTCTGATCAGCCAATAGAAGGAACTGCTCGGGTGATGGCTATGAGTGGGGCTTTTGGGGCTTTAGGTGGCGACCCTTCGGCTATTCAGATCAATCCTGCAGGATTAGGTATTTATCGTTCTTCGGAAATAAGTTTTACTCTTGCCGATACCTACACTAAAACACGAACCAACTGGGGTGTTTCTCAGAAAAATAAAGGGGAGAATGTATTTGACTTTAGTCGGATTTCTTATGTTCAATCATTTTTGTCGGGTAGAGAAAAAGGTGTAATTGCTTCCAATTTTGCAATTTCGTACAATAGAAGTAAATCTGCGCTTATGCGTTTAGGTTTTACGGGAAAGGAAGGCGCAGTTTCTCTTTCTACTATGATGGCTGAAATGGGAAACGGAATTTCGGAACTTGACATGATTGGCTCTGCTGAAAAATCTCCATTTGATAACGAACAAGTGGCATGGTTGCCTCTTATGGCTTATCAAGATAAGTTGATAGAGGCAAAAACGGGTTCTTCTTATCAAGCATTGAATCCGACAACAGCTGTTGCTCCAACTTATAATTCTTTGGTCAATTATGCCATTGACGACATTGGCATTTCCTATGCAACCAACATCAATCATTTGTTTTACATTGGAGCCGATTTTTCTTTGAAACTTTACCAATGCTCTGAACTCTCGGAATATGAAGAAGAGGATATTTTTCTCGGAAATCAGATAGAAACTTCGGGTGTGGGTTGGAATCTAAAATTGGGTATTCTTGCTCGTCCTTTCTCTTTCTGGAGGGTTGGTTTTGCCTACCATACACCTACGTTTTATCACGTTTCAAAAACAACTAATCCGAATTTGAATGACACAATTTTTGTAGAAGGGAGTGATGCTTATCGTTTTATTTCGCCTTCTCGTTACATTTTTAGCACAGCTTTTTTGTTTGGGAAAAAGGCAGCTCTTGACGTTGAGTACGAAATGATTGATTACCAAAATATGCGTTATAAATCTCTTTACGCAACATTGAATGATGGTGAAGAAAACTCGTTTTCTAAAGAAAATTCGTACATCGGAGCGAAAGCAAATGTTGCCCATTCTGTAAAAGTAGGAGCGGAGTATCGTCCATTTGAATTTTTGTCGTTTCGTTTAGGTGGAGCGTATGTTTCTCCTGCTCTGAAAAGTGATGCTGAAAAAATATATCCTTACAACACAATTTATACCAATATGGATTATTTGCTCGACAAAGGTTCTTTCTGTGTGAGTGGGGGAGTTGGCTTTAGGGTTAAACTTTGGTCTTTCGATTTGGCTTATCAATTCCGCCGGCAGATGATGGATTTTGTAGCATTTCGTGGTGCAGAAAAAGCGCAACTCAGTGCCGATTATCACAAAGTGCTTCTCACTTGTGCTTATCGATTTTGATTCTGTTCCGAATATAAAAAAACGCACCTTGACGGGTGCGTTTTTTTTTATTTTTTATCTCACACTTTTTGCTACCTTTGCACCTCAGAAAAGAAAAAACGTAGAAAAAGATATGGCAGAGTTAAAAGATTTGACAAAACGAAGCGAAAACTATTCGCAGTGGTACAACGAATTGGTTGTGAAAGCCGATTTGGCTGAGCAGTCGGCGGTGCGTGGTTGTATGGTAATCAAACCTTACGGTTATGCTATTTGGGAAAAAATGCAACGTCAACTCGACGATATGTTCAAAGCAACAGGGCACGTCAATGCCTATTTTCCTCTGCTTATACCAAAATCGTTTTTGAGTCGTGAGGCAGAG
>JAGCAG010000072.1 GCA_017652785.1 Paludibacteraceae bacterium
ATGCTATGATAGAAACGCTGGTGCAATCGTACGCTTCCAAGGATGAACTTGATAAAGCCGTCAGGTATGAGATATATGAAAAATTTGAGAAATTGTCATTTGACGAGCAATTGTCGATTTGTAAATCCTTAGAGGAAAAAGGCGTATATATTTGTTACGAAATCCCAAAAGTTATTGAAACAGAGAAGTTCTTTGGTTCCTGAGATTTTTAATAACAGTCAACGGTGCGTAAGTGTTTGAAATGTTAAAAAATTAAATTTTAACATTTTTTTTCTATGTAAAACGGAACAAAGCACTACTTTTGCCGAGTGAATTTCTAATTAAAACAAATTTTTAACATTATGCTTAGAATTGCAGTTCAGTCAAAAGGAAGATTAAATGAAGATACTTTGGGATTGCTCGAAGATGTTGGAGTAAAAATTTCAGTAGGGAAACGAGTTTTGTTGTGTCATTCGGATAATTTTCCTGCAGAAGTCTTGTTTTTGCGCGATGATGATATTCCTCAATCTGTTGCCGAAGGTGTGGCAGATATAGGTATCGTTGGCGAAAACGAATATTTGGAAAAAGGTTTTGAGTCCAACATTGTCCGTCGTCTTGGCTTTAGTCGTTGTCGTCTTTCGTTGGCAATTCCTAAGGAGGTGAATTATAAGGGAATATCTTGGTTTCAAGGCAAAAAAATTGCAACATCATATCCAAATATTTTGAGTAATTTTTTGAAAAAAAATGGAATTAGAGCAAGTATTCACACCATAACAGGTTCGGTTGAAATTTCTCCTGAAATTGGTTTGGCTGATGCTATTTTTGATATTGTAAGTTCGGGAAGTACGCTTATTGCACATCACCTTAAAGAGGTCGAAGTTGTGATGGAATCGGAGGCGTTGCTCATTGCTAATAAACAACTTTCGGCGCAGAAACAGATTATTCTTGACGAACTTTTGTTCCGAATCAATGCCGCAAAAGAGTCTCAAAACAAGAAATACATTATGATGAACGTTCCTAACGATCAAATAGAAGCTATTACTGCAATTTTGCCAGGAATAAAGGCTCCTACGTTGATGCCTCTTGTTCGCGAGGGGTGGAGTTCGTTACACACGGTGCTTGACGAACCTCGTTTTTGGGACATAATCGGAAAACTGAAATCGCTTGGAGCTGAAGGAATTTTGGTTTTGCCAATTGAAAAAATGATTTTGTAATATCAGATGGTAGAAATTATAAAATATCCGAAGAAAGAGCAGTGGAAAGATTTGTGTAAACGACCAGTGAAGGAAAACTCTTCGTTGCAACAAATTGTTACTGAGATTGTTCAAAGAGTAAAGGCAGAAGGCGATGAGGCTTTGCGTTTTTATAGTCAAAAATTTGATGCAACGCCTTTAAGTGAATTTGCTGTTTCTCAAGAGGAAATAAATTCTTCCGAGGAGAAAATAAAACCTCAACTAAAACAAGCTATAGAACAAGCCAAACGAAATATAACGCTTTTTCATCAATCTCAACTTGTTGAGTTGCAGAAAATACAAACCTCTCCAGAGGTTGTTTGTTGGCAAAAACAAGTACCTATCCAAAAAGTTGGGTTGTATGTTCCTGGTGGGTCTGCGCCTCTTTTTTCCACGGTTTTGATGCTTGCTATTCCTGCTCAAATAGCAGAATGTCAGGAAGTTGTGCTTTGTACTCCACCCAATAAAGATGGAAATGTTCATCCTGCTATTTTGTATGCTGCAAAAACAGCAGGTGTACATAAAATTTTCAAAATTGGTGGAGCTCAAGCTATTGCTGCTATGGCATTCGGGACAGAATCGGTTCCTCAAGTGTCTAAAATTTTTGGACCAGGCAATCAGTTTGTAACGGCGGCAAAGCAATTAGTGAGTTTGCAAGATACGGCAATTGATATGCCTGCAGGTCCGTCGGAAGTTGAAATTTTGGCCGATGTTTCGGCAAAACCTTCCTTTGTGGCTGCAGATATGCTTTCTCAAGCAGAACATGGTTTGGATAGTCAGTCTGTTTTGGTAACTACCAACGAAGATTTGATTGCTAATGTTTTGGAGGAACTTGAAAAACAAACCGATAGACTTCCAAGAAAAGAGCAGATTTTGAGTTCGCTGAAAAATAGCAAAATCATTTTGGTGAAAGATTTGGAAGAAGCTGTTGATTTTACAAATGAGTATGCTCCAGAACATTTGATTATTTC
>JAGCAG010000073.1 GCA_017652785.1 Paludibacteraceae bacterium
CAGTTGCCGAAAGTGGCGAAATGAAGGTTTATCCTAACCCATTTGTAGAACGCGTTTCTATGATGTTCCCACAAGAAGGTGAATATACGTTCCTCGTTGTGAATTTGGAAGGAAAATGCATCTACTCTCAAAGCAAACAAGTTGAATCGGGCGAACTCGTAAATATGCAAATAAATGGAGAAAAAGGTTTGTATATCTTGCAGGTGAAACAAGGCGATAAAGTCTTGAAGTCTGTTAAACTTGAAAAGAAATAAACATCTCTCTAGAGAAGAGATTAAAATAAAGAGGAAGGGGTTCTTTAGAAGAACTCCTTCTTTTTTTTCTCACTCCAAATGGGAAGGAAAAAAAAGTGAGAGAAAAATGGCGTTGTTTGTAATAAATTTACTACTGTTGCCGCTGAGTAAGTCCTCCACGACCAGCTCCCTTTGAACTCCCCCAGGGCTTGACCGCAGCAAGGGTAGAAGGTTGTAGCGGTGCGATGTAGGTAGCTTACTCAAGTTGCCTCTTTAGCTCAGTTGGCCAGAGCACGTGATTTGTAATCTCGGGGTCGTTGGTTCGAATCCGACAAGAGGCTCTCCTAAAAAAGAAGAAAGCGAGAAACACAGAGTATGTTGGGTTCTTGCTTTTTTTTGTATTTTTGCTATCCTTACGAGAAAATATGTGTTGAAAATGAAAACCGATGCAATCAAACATGCAATGTATTTTGGCCTTTTGTTGGGACTATTGTTTAGTGTTAATTTTTGGACTCAAGCATCGGCAAACGCGATGGTAAATAGTTTGCAACTTGTGTTTGTTTTCCTTATTCCTTATGTGGTTTTTGTGGTGATGAAGCATTGTCGCGACAATGTTTTTGACGGAAGAATCTCTTACGGAAAAGCATTTTTCTATGGCATACAACTGTTTTTTTATGCTTCGGTGGTATCTGCGGCGTTCAAGTATGTTTATTTTAAATTCATAGACCCTACTTATCTGAAAAATTTGAAAAATGCGAGTATGAAAGTTCTTGAGAGTCTCAATTATTCGACCTCCGAAGAACTTTTGTTGGCTTCGGAGGAGGTCTTTACGCCTATCAATATGTCATTGCAGTTTATTTGGATGAATATGTTTTTGGGCGTTTTTCTGCTGATAGTGTTATCGGCAATTGTAAAAAAAGAACAAAAAGAAATTGGAGAATAAAAAAGAGGAAGTTTATGGATATTTCTTTGGTTGTACCGTTGTATAATGAAGCAGATTCGTTGCCCGAGCTTCATGCGTGGATAAAAAAGGTGGTGGATGAAAATGATTTTTCTTACGAGGTGATTTTTGTTGATGACGGAAGCACCGATGCTTCATGGCGTGTGATAAAGGATTTGATGCGTTCCGATGCTAATGTGAGAGCGGTGCGTTTTCAGCGCAACTACGGCAAGTCGGCGGCTTTGTTTTGTGGTTTTGAACGCGCGAAAGGCGATGTGGTAATTACTATGGATGCCGATTTACAAGACTCTCCTAATGAAATCCCAGAACTTTACAAAATGATAAAAGAAGAGGATTTTGATCTTGTTTCGGGTTGGAAAAAGAAACGTTTTGATAACAAATTTTCAAAAAACATACCTTCAAAAATTTATAATGCAACGGCTCGAATGGTGACGGGACTCAAACTTCACGATATGAATTGTGGTTTGAAGGCCTACAAAAATGAAGTGGTCAAAAGCATCGAGGTTTTCGGCGAAATGCATCGTTACATCCCTTATTTGGCAAAAAATGCAGGTTTTACAAAAATTGGCGAAAAAGTGGTGAAGCATCAGGCACGAAAATACGGAAAGAGCAAATTCGGTTTCGATCGTTTTGTGCATGGTTATTTGGATTTGTTTACGCTTTGGTTTCTCTCCAAATTTGGCAAAACTCCAATGCACTTTTTTGGACTGTGGGGGAGTGTGATGTTTTTTATTGGGTTGTTAGCGGTGATAGTGGTTGGAGTTATTAAATTGGCAGCAATAATCAGTCACATAAAAGCTCCTCTTATCACAAGTTTGCCTTATTTCTACGTTGCTCTGACAATGATGATTATTGGTATTCAGATGTTCCTGACAGGATTTTTAGGTGAATTGATTTTGAGAAATTCGGAAGAAAGAAATAGTTATAGAATATCGGACGATTTGTAACCACTTAAAAGCGATTTTTTTATGGAAACATTTTTAGAGATATGTAAATACATTTTGCCAAGTGTTGTAACGCTTATTGCAGTTGCGGTGGTGTTGCGCAAAATGCTGAACAATGAGGAAGCTCGCCGCGAGTTTGAACTTCGCAAACAAAACGCTTCAGCCATCACACCTATTCGTTTGCGAGGTTATGAGCGAATGGTACTTTTTTTGGAAAGAACTCAACCCAACTCGCTTCTGATGCGTCAGGACTTATCACAGAAAACTTGTTTTCAGTTGCAAAAAGATCTGTTGAACCAGATTAGGAGCGAATTTGATCATAACGTTGCGCAACAGATTTATGTTTCGCGCGAGGCTTGGAGTTTGGTGGTGAATGCCAAAGAAAGTCTTTTGAAGTTGGTGAATATTTCTGCCGCGAAATTCCCTGCCGACGAAAAATCTATTCGTATGGCGGAATTTATGATTCAAACCTATTCGCAAACATCAGATACCCCAACAGAAAAGGCAATTAACTTTTTACGAAATGAAATAAAAGCTAATTTTTAGGATATGAATTTTCTTGATTTGGTCAAAAAACGTTATTCTGTCCGCGAATTTCTTTCAAAGACAATTGAACTAGAAAAAATAGATTATATACTAGAAACTGTTCGTTTGGCTCCTTCGGCTGTTAATAAGCAACCTTGGAAGTTGTTTTTTGTAACAGAAAAGTGTTTGCTTCAGAAATTGTCTGATTGTTACAGTCGCGAGTGGTTCAAAACTGCCCCTGCTTGCTTTGTGGTTTGTGGAAATCATGCTGAGGCTTGGTCCCGTTTTGACGGAAAGGATCATTGCGATGTGGATATTTCAATAGCTGTAGAACATTTGGTGCTTGCTGCTGCAGAACAGGGTTTGGGTACTTGCTGGGTTTGCAATTTTGATGCAAAAAAATGTTCTGAGGTTATGAATCTTTCTGAAGAATGGGAACCTATTGCCCTAATTCCAATTGGTTATGCCACAACGGAAATAGTTCCAGAGAAAAAAAGAAAGTCGTTGAACGAGATTTTTGTGCAAGTGAGATGAAAAAAATAACAAGTGCTCTGTTTATAACGCTTTTATTTATGGCTTGCTCTGGCGATGAGGATTGCCGTCAGCAACTTTACGTTGTGGTGGGAGCAGATATGAAGAAAATGGTTTTTGATGACTTAAAAGAGGACTATGTGAGCGAAGATTTTACGGCAGATAGTCTCACTATTTTTGGTCTTGGTTGTGACTCTTTGTTGTACAACAAAGCACAAATAAAAACGTTTGACTTGCCATTGCAAAAAACAAAAGAGGAGACTCATTTCGTTCTTTTCACAAATGGGATTTACGATACACTCTCTTTTAAGCATACGAATGATACGAATTATATCTCAATGGCTTGTGGTTGTCTTATTCAGTCCACCATCACCGATGAACCAGTAGTGACACATAATGCTATCGATTCAGTAGTACTAAAAGAACCTTTGGTTATAAATAGCCGAGTTGCAAACATTGAAATTTATTTTAAAAACAATTAGAAAAACTGCTTTGAAACGAGTTTTTAAGATATTGCTTCTTTGTTTTGCGGTGAATTTATGTTTACCTCAACTTTTTGCTACAGATAAAACCGAATCTGATACGCTTCAGGTGGAGAAGAAAAAAATGATAAAACAGCAAAAAAATAAAGAGCAAATCTATTACGGATTCTCTACGCATTTGGATTTGGCTTCTCCTATCATTACTCCGTTGGTAAACGATTTGGTCGTTTCTGCGGAAGCAGCATTCGATGTAAATTTGTTGCAAAAATATTTTCCAATAGTGGAAGTTGGTTATACCTATGTGAATAAATCGGATTCTGTTCATAAGGTAAATTATAAAACAGCCGCTCCTTTTTTTCGTTTAGGAATAAATTATAGTTTGATGAAGACCAAAACCAAAGAAGGGGAGAAAAAGGTGGTTTTGAATTATCCTTATATTGGTTTGCGCTATGGTTTCTCGGTGCTGAAGCATCAACTTGACGGAGTAATGATTACGGATAAGTATTGGGGAGAGGAAGTGCCACTTGTTTTTCCAAGTAAGGTGATTTATGTGGGTTGGTTGGAACTTTTGGCAGGAGTAAGAGTAGATATTGCTAAGGGTTTTACAATGGGGTGGAACGTGCGTGTAGGGGTTCTTCCTCACGCATCAAAAAAAAATGTTAAAAATCAACTTTGGTATATTCCAGGTTTTGGAAAAACGAGCAATATGCCATTTATGTTTAATTACACCATAGGATATACCTTTAGAACAAAAAAAAGATGAGACAGAAAATTATCAATGATCCTGTTTTTGGTTTCATTACAATTCCTAATGAATTTATTTATTCTCTTATAAAGCATCCGTTTTTTCAACGTTTGAATCGGATTAAACAGTTGGGACTATCTTCAATTGTGTATCCTGGTGCGCAGCATACGCGTTTTTTGCACTCCATAGGGGCGATGTTTCTGATGAACGAAGCCATCAAACAGTTGAAACAGAAAGAGCAAAACATTACTGAAGAAGAATCGAATGCTGCTTTGGCTGCCATTTTGATGCACGATATTGGTCATGGGCCATTCTCTCACGTTCTCGAAAATACACTTGTTCATGGTATTTCTCATGAAGAGATTTCTATTCGTTTAATGCAAGAAATCAACAAGGAGTTGAACGGCGAACTTGATTTAGCGATAGAAATTTTCAAAGATGAATACTCCAAACGTTTTTTGCATCAGCTCATTTCTGGTCAGTTAGATGTTGACAGACTCGATTATTTGCGTCGTGATAGTTTTTTTTCTGGAGTGACCGAGGGTAATATCGGATCAGCGCGAATCATTAAAATGCTTAATGTTGCCAACGACGATTTGGTCATAGAGGAGAAAGGGATTTATTCGATAGAGAACTTCTTAATCGCTCGTCGGTTTATGTATTGGCAGGTGTATTATCATAAAACTTCGGTGGCAGCAGAGTGTATGTTGATTAAAATTCTGCAACGAGCACAAGAGTTGGCACAGCAAGGTGTTGAACTTTTTTGCTCTCCTGCATTGCGTTATTTCTTGTATAATAATGTTACAAAGGAGAAGTTTACAACCGAGCAGGAAGCTTTGCAGATGTTTGTTAGCTTGGACGACTCAGACATTCTTTCGGCAATAAAGTCGTGGAGCAATTCTTCCGATAAAGTGCTTTCTGTTTTGAGTCAACGATTTATCAATCGTCGCTTGTTCAAGATAGAGATAAATTCCTCCTCTGTTTTGGAGAAAGTAAAAACCGATTTGATAGAAAAGTATAGTCGTTATTTTGATATATCTTCTCACGAAGCGTCTTATTTCTTCTGCGAAGAGCAGGTCTCAACCAGAACGTATAATACCGAAGATGAAAACATTCTAATCCTTTTCCGTAATGGAGAAACAAAAGATATTGCTTCTTCATCCGATATTCTAAATGTCAATGTATTGAAAACCTCCGTAGAGAAACACTATTTGTGTTATACGAGGATTTGATTTTTCTCTATGAAAAAAATATCTTTCTTTTTTAGCGTTTTGTTTTTACTTTTTTCGTGTAGAAATGCCGAATTAAGTACAAACGTTGAATTGATAAGGATAAAACCTTTGTTGGAAAATGGCACAAAAGTAACGGAAATGATTGATTATCTTTCTCCTTTCCAAGAGAAACTGTCAGAGCAAATGGAAAAACGATTGGGCTTTTCTGCGACAATGATGTCGGTAGGACGTCCAGAGAGTTTGTTGTCGAATTTAATCTGCGAGGTTTTACTGCAAGAAGCAAATTCTTTTCGGGAAACGGACTTTGCTGTATATAATATGGGAGGTATAAGAAAATTTTTGCCTCAAGGGGAAATCTCATTGCGAACCATTTATGAAATTCTTCCTTTCGACAATCAATTGGTTATTGTTCAACTTTTGGGGTACGATGTAGAAGCTCTTTGCCACAGCATTGCTAAGGTTGGAGGCGAAGGTGTTGCAGGAATTTCTTTCTGCATTGAAAATGGTGTCGCGAAAGATATTAAAATTCAAGGAGTGCCTTTGGATATCCAAAAAGTGTATAGTGTGGCAACGAACGATTATCTATCATTTGGAAATGACAAAATGGAACCTTTGGCAAACTATTCCAATATAGTTTATTCAAATCTTCAGATACGAGATATTTTTATTCGTTATGTTGTTGATTTGAATAGCAGAGGAGAATACATTGTTTCTAAGTTAGATCGACGGATTTATGAAAAATAACTTTTTCTGCATTTTTGTAATGTTCTTTTTTGTTGCTTGTAGTCATCAGAAAGAGGTTGTGATTTTGAGTACCAATGACACTCATAGTCAAGTTGAGCCCATTGTTTTGTTGGAAGATGAAGGTGGATATGTTAGTCGTTTGGCGATAATAGATAGCATTCGCCAAAAGGAAAAAGATTTACTTTTGCTCGATGCTGGAGATTTGTTTCAAGGTACGCCATATTTCAATTTCTTTGGCGGTAGAGTAGAAATTGAAGCTTATAACAGAATGGGTTATGATGCTATTGCACTTGGAAATCACGAGTTTGATTGTCCGTTGGATTCTTTAGCAGAAAGGTTGAAAAATGCCCAATTCGAAGTTCTTTGTGCTAACTATGATGTTTCGGGAACAGTATTAGAAGGCATTGTGAAACCGTATGCTATCTTTGAAAAAAATAAATCCAAAATAGGCGTTATTGGTTTAGGAATAAATCCTAAAGGATTGGTGTTGCAAACCAATTATAAAGGAATTGAATTTTTGAATCCGATAAAAAAAGCAAACGAAATTGCTGATTTTTTGAGAAATAAGGAGCATTGTGATTTTGTTATTGTGTTGTCTCATCTTGGAAGTGATTATGCTGATGAAACAATTTCAGATGTGCACGTTGCATCTCAATCAAGAAATATTGATTTGATAATAGGCGGACATACACACAAAATTGTAAACAAAAAAGTTATAAATCTTTGTGGCGATTCTGTGTTGCTAGTTCAATCGGGTAAGATGGGGAGTTTTATGAATAAAACTACACTTCAGAAAAAGTGATTTTTTGTAGTCAAATAATAAGTTATTTTGAATTGTTTTTTATCCAACCATCGTACTGAAAGTTGCAATTCTTCCAATTGTCATCAATCCAAATATAAGTTTCTTTGATTTTTTTTGCAATCCATTCGTTAATCACTTCGTTGCCTCGGCGAGCTTCTAAATAACTTTTTAGTTCTTGATAATCATCATTGATGTTTGCCTTATGCGAGAGAACTTTTGATTTTACCTTCACTACACAATAAACTTCTCGTCCAAGTTTTTCATCCATCATAATGAAAGGGTCCGAAATTTCTCCTACGTTCAAGTCGTAAGCTTTTTTTGCAATTTCGGAAGGTAGATTCTGATACTCAAATTTAGATGCACCTGTGTAAGGATTAGGCAACAATCCTCCATTCATTCTTGTGTCTTTATCCGAAGAAAAACGCATAGCAGCATCTTCAAAACTCAAATTTCCATAACGAATTTGGGTAACGATAGAATCTAATTTTTCAGAGATTTGGATTCTATCATTCAACGAGATTTTTGGTTTCATCAGAATGTGTCGGCAATTTACGCGTTCGTCACGTTTTTCAATCAATTGTATGATGTGATAGCCAAATTCCGTATGAATAACTCTAGAAACTTTTCCTGGTTCTTGTAGAGCAAATGCAGCAGAAGCAAATTCGGGAACAAATTTTCCTCTTCCAGCAAAACCCAATTCACCTCCTTTGGAAGCAGAAGCCTTGTCGTCCGAGTACAAACGTGCTAACATAGAAAAATCTGCTTTTCCTTCATTGACACGCGTCGCAAAATCGCGTAAAGTATTTTTTATTCGCTCAATTTCTTCTTGACTGACGGGCGGATCCATTTTTATGATTTGAATTTCTACTGTTTCTGGTACAGTAGGAATACTATCTTTAGGAAGTTCGTCAAATTCTTTTCGTACTTCGCTCGGTGTGAGTTTTACCGATGCGGTAAGTTTTTGTTGCATTTGTTGCACAATCATTTGTTGTTTCATCATTTCGTACAACTCTTCACGAATTTGGGCAGTAGTTTTTTTGAAGTATTCTTCCATCTTTTCTCTACTACCGATTTCGCTTAAGAAGTAATTTAGTCGCGCATCAACTTGTGAAACTACCATACTTTCTGCCACTACAACACTATCAATTTTTGCTTGATGCAAAAATAATTTCTGAATAGCCATTTGTTCTGGAATAACGCAATACAAATCGCCTTGGGTTTTCTGGCCTTCGTACTGCATTCGTAACTTCTGTTCTTCGACTTCTGAACGCAGAATGACCTCGTCGCCAACTACCCAAACGATGCCATCAATCATATTATTTTGTGCAACAACAAGTGTTGATATAAGGGTTAAAATACAATATGTTAGGATGATTCTCATTGTTCAACTTCTTCTTTGTTACTAGTGAAATACATAATATCTTTTTTGAATTGCTGATACAATTCCTCTTCAAATTGGCGAATAAACTCTATTTTTTGTTTGTTTAGAAGCAAATTTTTTATCTTATCCTGTGCAAAATCAAGAGGTTCTATTTCTCCAATTTTTCGATAATCAAGAACGTTCAGCATATAAACATAAACGCTATCTTCCATTTCAAAGAATTTGTTTGGAGTGAGTTTTATGTCGATTGTTGTAGGAAGTTGTTTCATGAGTTCTTGTTCAAAAACCCAATATTCTGTGAAAAAATCGAGCGTACCATAGTTTTTTACACTATAGTTTTCCATGTTTTCTATGTTTTCAACCGAAAATTCTTCAACCCATTTTCTCATCTTTCTCAATTTGTCGGCTTTTTTTGGCACTTTTACAAAAATACCTTTTACAATGTCGTCTTCTAATAAAAATTGAGAAGAATACTTTTCGTAGTAATCACTAATCTCTTCTTCCGAAGGATCTTTCAATCGTTGATTTATAAGCAACTGTTTGTAATTTTGTACGATAAGACTTTTTCTGTATTCCTCCACCAGTAAATCAATAGACTTTTGGTCCACGTTTTTTAGAGCATGTTCATACATTAACGCATCAATAACCCAATTTTTTTCAAATTTTTCAACCATTGCTATGCTATCTTCATTATTAAGATGTTGATTTTTAGGCAATTCATCTTCGTAAAGATATTGATTGTTGATTTTTAAAACGGGAGCTCTAAAAGATTCATTTTGTTTTTGACAAGTTGAAAAAACAAAACTTGCGATTAGAAATATGCTTAAAAACGTCTTGAACATAATTATTTACAATAGTTTTTTAATAGATTTTTATTCACCCAAATCGGATATTTTTTTCTTAAATCAGAAATCCATTCTTTTTCTAATTGGCTCTGATATAGTGTAATAACTTTTCCTAATGCGTCGTTGTAATTTTCAGGAATTTTTATTTTTTCTCCTACGGTTACTATAATCGGTAAATTAGAGTTTCTTTTGTTGGAGGTTTTTACTTTGAAAATTGTTTTGTCTATAATTTCATTGTCGCCTTTTGTCCAAAAACCTTTCTGAATTTTTATGTTTGCAACAGAGTCGATATTTATTCGATTTTCTATGTAATTTATTATCGAATCAGGATTGGCATTTTTTATGATTTGTTTTGCCTGCTTAGCAATTTTTTTATTCCTACACTCAAGCAAAAATCCTTTATAACGAGGTTTCTCCCAAGCAAATTTCTCTTTGTTTTGTTCAAAGAACTCTCTCAGTTTAACAGTGTCTTTTGTCGCTTCTTCCCAAACTTTCTGCCGGCTAATTTCAAAAAGCAGAAGTCCGTCGTGATACTCTTGCATTAAGTTCTTGAAGTCGGGGTATTTATTTTCTAGTTGACTGTCTTCAAATGCAAAAACCTTTTCGCCAGCAAAATAGTCAAATACGACATTAAAGTCCTCACTTTTTGCTTTTGTAAATTCTTTTACTAAAAAATCGGCAAAATCACCGCTAAAAATTGTCTGATTAGCAAATGTTGCCAAAACAACTTGATTCTCATTCTTGATTTTTTCTAGAAAAACAGATTTGTTTTCTGCATTGCTGAAAATGATAGAAACGTTTCTTAACGAGCTGCTATCAACAGAAAAACCATACTCTTTTTTTAGTTGCTTAATAAACGATTGTCTTATCAATTCTTTTCGGCCGTCGTATTGAATCAAACGAGCAATGTCGTTTTTTTTCTTTTCGTAAGGAAAGACATCTCGTTTCTCTTTCAATTGGATAATGTGCCAACCGTAAATAGTTTTTATTGGTTTGCTAATTTCTCCTACTTCTCTCAAGTCAAAAGCTGCTTTTTCAAATTCTTTTGTCATTTTTCCTAGTCCGAACCACATCAACTCTCCTCCATTGGAATAGGTTTTGCGATCGTCAGAGAAACTGCGTGCCAATAAAGCAAAATCCTCCTTTTTCTCTAGTCTTTTGTGGATTTCTTGAACTAAATTTTGGATGCTATCTTGTTCTTTTGTCGTTATTTGTTGAGGAATTTGCTTTAAGATATGTGCAACTCTAATTTCTCCAATAGCTTTCCTTCTGTCGTGAACTTTGATAATGTGATAGCCAATTGAAGAACGAATCGGTTCAGAAACTTCTCCGATTTTTGTTTTGTAAGCGGCATTTTCAAAAGGGAAAATCGTCATCATTCCTGTAAAAAATCCTAACCTTCCCCCTTTTTGCTTGGTAGAATAATCATCAGAAACCTCTTTTGCAACTTCTTCAAAGTTTTCTTTTTCAAGTCGTTTACAAATGTTTAATGCTTTTTGATAAAGCAACAAGGTGTCTTCTGGGGAGGCATTGAATGGAACTTTTATCAAAATGTGGCTTGCATCAACATCTTCGAGTAAATGACTATAAATTTCCTTCATCAAAAGTTCTTCTTTGTTTTTGTCTGTCAAATATAAAGATGCATTCTGCGAACGATAAACTCTAAATTCCTCTAAAAACGAACTTGTGGTGTCAATGCCGAGGGTTTCGGCTTCGCAAACCTTCAATTTGAAGTTTTGGAAGAGTTGGAGATAATCTTCAAGGCTCGAATTGAGAGCTGTGTCTATCGTATTTTTTTTGTAAAAATACTCAAATTCACTTTGAAGAATTTTTTTATCTCCAATTCTCATCAATACCTCATCTGTAGCAAATATGCTACAAACCATAAACCAAACAAATCCTAGAAAAATTATCCTCTTGCTCATACAAAAAACAAAGAGTTCTTCATCAAAAAAAATGTTCTTATTGTATCAACGAATGTCCTGTCATTTCTTTTGGAAGATTAATTCCGAGAAGTTGACAAACCGAAGGAGCAACGTCGGCCAAAATTCCATCACTTACTTTGGCATTTTTGTTTTTAGAAACATAAACAAAAGGAACTGGATTGAGTGAGTGTGCTGTGTTTGGTGTTTCGTCGGCATTTAAAGCGTTGTCAGCGTTGCCGTGGTCGGCAATGATGATGACTTCATATCCGTTATGTTTTGCGGACTCAACAACTTTTTCTACGCATTCATCAATTGTTTTTACAGCTTTTTCTATTGCGCCATAAATGCCAGTATGTCCAACCATATCTCCATTAGCAAAGTTAAGAACAATAAGGTTTTGCTCTTTTTTGTTCAACTCCTCAACCAAAGCATCAGCAACTTCGTAGGCGCTCATTTCTGGTTTTAAGTCATAGGTTGCTACTTTTGGAGAAGGAATCAAAATTCGACTTTCGCCGTCGAATTCGCTTTCTCTACCACCAGAGAAAAAGAATGTTACGTGTGCAAATTTTTCAGTTTCGGCAATGCGGAGCTGTTTCAATCCTGCTTTTGAAACAATTTCTCCTAACGTGTTTTCAACGTTTTCTTTATCGAACAAAATGTGTATTCCTTTGAACGAAGAATCGTAAGGAGTCATACAGAAGTATTGTAAAGGAAGAGTTTTCATTCCTGCTTCTGGCATGTCTTGTTGTGTAAGCACAATGGTTAGTTCTTTTGCTCTGTCGTTGCGATAGTTGAAGAAGATAACTACATCGTTTGGTTTTATCACTCCAATGGGTTGATTGTTTTCGTCAATGTGAACAATAGGCTTAATAAACTCATCCGTTACGCCATTGTCATACGATTGTTGAACGGCTTCTGCCATGTTTTTTGACGCAGTTCCTTTGCCTTCGACTAGCAAATCGTAGGCTTCCTTGACACGTTCCCATCGTTTGTCGCGGTCCATTGCGTAGTAACGACCAATGATTGACGCAATTTTTCCCGTTGTTTTTTTTAATTGATTTTCTAGTGCTTCAATAAAACCTTTTCCGCTTTTTGGGTCGGTGTCGCGTCCGTCCATAAAGCAGTGAACAAATACATTTGGTAGTTCGTAGCGTTGTGCAATTTCTGTAAGTTTGAACAAATGATCAAGTGAACTATGAACTCCTCCGTCGGAGGTAAGTCCCATAAAGTGCATTTGAACATTATTAGTTTTTGCGTATTCAAAAGCTCGGACAATTTCTTCGTTGTTGTAGATTGAGTTATCGCGACAAGCAATGTTGATTTTTACCAAATCCTGATAAACAACGCGACCTGCTCCAATATTCAAGTGACCAACTTCTGAATTTCCCATTTGTCCATCGGGTAAACCTACGTTTTCGCCCGAAGCTTGAAGTTTAGAATGAGGGTATTCTGCAACCAATTTATCCCAATAAGGAGTGGAAACTTGTTTGATTACATCAGCTTTGGTGCCGTTCCCAATTCCCCAACCATCTAATATCATTAAAAGAACTTTCTTTTCCATAATTTATATCTTTTTTTGTTTAATAAAGCGCAAAGTTACAAAAAACGCTAGAATAATCAACTGCGTATCATAAATATGCATTGACAAATTTGGAAGTGAAATAACAAATAGAGTGTATTATTTCTTCATTAATCCAATGCCTTTGGCAAAAATTTTCCAACGGCTGATTAGATGGATGATGACAAGAAGGCTAAAAAGTAAACCTAAATAGAAGTGAGTCAGTCCTGCGTGTGTGTTTGGTTTGTTGCAAAATAATAGAACAAAAATTCCCGATAGGCTAACGGCAATGAAAGAAAGTGTAATAAAAAAGGCCATCTTTTTGACGAACGAAGGATGTTTAACTAGTCCTTTGAACCAACCCCAATGTTGTTTTATATGTACAGCAATGGTCGTGAGTAATCCTATGTTGATAATTAGATGAGCCCAAGTGGTATAATGGCAAATAGCTTGACTTAAAAAATGATTGGAAAAGTGTGTAAATACACCACTAATAAGAGAAGCGATTCCTAGTAAGACCAAAGCAATATCGGTTTTAAATATGGGTTTCATATTGGCAAAGGTATGGATTTTTTTTGATATAAATACTACTTACATATATGTGGAGTTTGTCAAATGATTGACTCTAAGAAATTAATAATTTTCTTACTTTTGCTATATGAATGTAGAGATTTTAAGAAACATACTAATTGTAGGACTTGGTAGTTTTCTTGGAGGAAGTGCACGATATTTAATCTCGGTTGCTATGAGCAATTTAAGTAAAGGATTTCCGTGGGGCACACTAGCCGTAAATCTCATAGGTTGTTTTGTTATTGGTTTGCTCTCGGGTATTTTTGCTCGCACAGCAAACGAGAGCAACTCGTTTGCGTTATTTTGCACAGTTGGTATTTGTGGTGGTTTCACCACATTCTCAACCTTCTCAAAGGAGGCACTTCTAATGCTCCAAGCTGAGAATTATTGGGCATTGGTAGCCTATGTAGGCATTAGTGTTGTTGCTGGTATTGTCCTTGCTGCTGTGGGCTATGTGTTGTCTCGAACAATGTAAACATAAGTCGTTGTCAAATAACTCCTTAAAAGTAATCCTAAACTTATTAGTTGTGTCAAACCGCTACATTTGCAACTGAGATGAGGAGTTCTAATGTGCGAAGTTGTAAGCTTTCGCATTTTCAAAACCGATGAATCGAAATAATTTTTATTTTGTAAAGGATATAATTAAGCACCGCTATGAAGACACTATACATTGTTATGCAGAATGTGGCAAAGAGTAGAAATAAACTCCAACGACCTATAAACTTACCTTGTTATTTGGTAATAATTTGAAAACCGTCCGTTCTCATTACCTTTCATTTCCTCGCACTTTTGCATCGGCGAGGCTTTCATCAATAGTCCTCATAAGTCATTGAACACCAGTGTTGCCATCATTATTTCCCCTCATTCGTTAGATTTTTCCAGAGATAATTGCTTTCTTTGTAAGAGAATCTATCTTAAAACTGACTTATATGATAATTACAACTACTAATTCTATTGATGGAGCCAAGGTAGAAAGATATCTTGGTGTTGTTACTACTAATTTGGTGATAGGAACTAATTTCTTTTCTGATTTTAAAGCATCGTTTACTGATTTCTTTGGTGGAATGTCTGGAACGTACAGAAAACAAATGGATACTTTGTACCAAAGAGCATATGATGCTCTTTCACTAAAGGCATCATCAATGGGTGCAAATTGTGTGTTGGGATTTAAGATTGACTTTGACGAACTATCTGGAAAAGGCACACAAATGTTTATGATATCAGTATCAGGAACTGCTGTAAAATTGCAATTTGAATCTGCCACATCGGATAATATTCAACGAATTGAGACTGTTTCTGCGAATGCATTAAGCGTAGAGTTGTTTAAAGAAAGGTGGGCTACTCGAGATAAAAACCTTACCCCAAGCCAAAGTGAGTTACAATTTATTATGGAAAATGGTCTGTGGGAATTGGCGGCATCTTTATATGATTATTATGTAATTCGTCAATACTCTGATGAAGCGAATCCTATCCGTGAAAAATTTCCAACTATTATTTCTGCGATGAATTATCATGATGTAGTACAATTTATTTACAAAGACTACTCATCAAGAAGAGCGTATGCATATAGCTTAATAAAGGATAATAGCCTTTTTAATGCAGAACAAATATTACAACTTTTGCGAGATAATAATCTATCCGAAGCAGTAGAATTACTTAAAACTGATAAGACTGAGTATGATGGGGCGGATGTAAAAGTAATGGAAGAAATATGTACCTTTATTGACAATCTTCCAGACAGAGGTAAAATCGAAGAAGTCAAAGGGGGATTATTGTCATCCAAAATGGTTGAGAAATATATCTGTCCCAATGGTCATAAAAACGACAAGGAATATGAGTTTTGCCAAGAGTTTGGTTGCGGTTTGAATATTAAAGGGTTTACGCAC
>JAGCAG010000074.1 GCA_017652785.1 Paludibacteraceae bacterium
AGAGAATTAAAGAAGTATATCCATTATTACAACAACGATAGAATTAAACTGAAACTAAAAGGAAAGAGTCCGGTACAACACCGAACTCTTTACCAATAAAATTTATTATTAATCCGTCCAACTTTTTGGGGTCAGAGCAAATTTCACTCCCCTTTTTATTTTCTTTTAAAACCAATTATAAACCCAAAGAAAGTCTTACTCTCACACCCCAGTTTTGCCAAAAATCATCGGTACGATGCGTAAGTCGCCAAACAGACTCCACCGTAAGAATTTTTAATATATTGGAAATTCCTATACTAGCCTCCATATATGGAACTTTATTGAAAGTACTCATTTTGTAATCAACAGGAAAATCAAGCACTTGACTGTGGTGAGGATTTAATATATCTCCATAAGCCATTTGAAATGAGACAACTTCGCGCAGATTGAGTTTTTTTATCCCTGGAATCCAATTAAAAATCAAACCTTTTGTATTGTAAGTAAATCCACACATTCCGTAGATATCAGATGTAAATTCCATTGGTTTTGTAAGAGAGAACCTATTTTCGGAAATAAAGAAAGAAGAAGCTTCTGGCATCACATCAAGCAAAAACCAAGGCACTTTTCCTACGGTGTAAGAGGCTCGTGCAAAATAGGTAAAACTGCCTCCAAGAAGCGAGAACGAATGTTTCATAAAAAATGCTAAATTCCCATAATTACCTTTTGAAACAGACGTATCGTAATAGCCATAAGTGGCTTTGAGGTGAATCACGGGCAAATTATTATTCAAATAAAAACGATGAAAAAATCCGTCGATGTAACGCTGATTGAAACCAATACGAGCATGAACTGAGGCATTTGCATGCATCACATAATCACGATTTATCGATTTCCCCCCTACTGTATAATTGACCAAATGATTTCTTAAAAGATGTTCATACTCAGTCTGAAAACGCAAACTAACATTACGTCGCTCATATTTATAGCGGAAAGTCGCATTTCTAACACGGAAAAAGTTATCGTCAAAATTCCACCCTATAGAACTAATAAAATTATTGACATCTCCTATCATGTTTTCTTCTTCAAAGTTAAAACGTCTTCGAGCATATTGTTCAACATTTTCGCTACAAAAAAGACTTAACGTATGAGCATAATCTTTTCCAAAACGAGCTTGGAGCTCCAATCCATATTTCAATCGACGATCTTCTTGCCCATATAGAAGTTTATCATTGTCGTTAAATTGATGTTTTATCCAATATTTATCCCTGAAACCATAACCTATAAATCCTCCAATGGTGAAATTTTTCATCATTTTTTCGTTAGTTCGCATTCCAAACTGCAAACGGCTTCCTTCCAAACGATTGTAACGGTAAGTATTTATGAGTGGCCCAATATCAAACTTCCATACAGGAACATAGCCATGTAAAAATATATGAACTATTGTTTTTGCTACCTTTTGCAAACGAGTATTGTTCAAGCTATCGATTGCAGAGACAATGACAGAATCGGTCTGAAACGATGGCTCATAAACAATTTCTGAGGTTTGTTCTTCTTTATTTTCATAATTCAAAGAACGTTGCAACAAAACGGCTATTTTCTGCTTGTTCTGACCTTTCAGACCATCAAGTTGAAAAGAAAATAATTCATTCCTTTTTGAATAAAAATAAAGCGAATCATTAACTCGCTCGAACTGATGCTGCAATTCTAGATTATTAACAAAATTGATATTCGACATCGACGAAATTTTTGCACTTATACTTTGCAATGCAGCAGAGAGAGAATCAATTTTCATTTCGCCAACAAAGACCAAATCTTTACTATTTTTAGGAACAAACTTTACCACATAAGATTTCCGATTATCAATGGTCAAACTATCTACCAAATAGTATTTATAATAGACTTTTCCTGCGTTGGAAAGCGGACTAACAAAACTTTTTCCAAACAACGCCACATTATTAGAATAAAAATTAACATTAGGAACATAGTTCGCAATCAATTCTCGGAGTTGTTCCCCCCCAAGCGCATCTAAAGATTTTTCTTTTCTATCCAATAAAGAATCATTTTCAACAACCTCAATACTATGGTAAAGTGGAATAAAATAAGTCGAATCCGAAGACTTCAATAAACCATTTTGCAATGCACGAAAAAGTTTTCGTTGCAATGATTTCTGACGAACATTAAACAAAGAAAAATTTGTTTCTTTACTCACAACAGAAGACATTGCGGTGTTATTTTTCGGATTGTTTCGAAGTTTATTTTCTTTAACTCGCTTCATCAGAGCAAGTGCAGGATTCTCTCCCGGAAAAATCACAATCTCATCCAAAAAGAGAGATTCTTCCTCCAACAAACAATCGACCCATTGATCTGTTGTTGCTTCCAATTTTATTTCCTTTCGTTTGTATCCAACAACCGAAACTACAAGCGTATGAGCATCAACCTGTGGCAAACGAAGAAGAAAAAAACCATCTTGATTGCTACTTGTTCCATATTTTGAACCTTTTACAAAAACATTGGCAGATGGTATTGGCGACGCATCTTTTTTGTCCAAAATTTTCCCAATTATCAGCATATCTTGTGCCAATAACAACGACGAAAAACCAATAAATATTAGACAAAAAACAATACGTTTCATTTTTACTCTACAATTTCTACCCGTACAAAACGTTTAAGTTTATCAGCTGAAATTCCTCTTCGCTTTGCATAATCTTCAAATTGTTCTTTTGAAATTGCTTTTATCATAAAATATTCAGATTTCGGATTTGAAAAAATCAATCCACAAACAGAAGAAGCAGGGAACATCGCTCCGTTTTCAGTAATCTCAATTCCTATTTTTTGTAGAGGAAGAATCTCTTTCATTTCAAAAATCAACGACTGATCGGGCAACGATGGATAGCCAATTGCAGGACGAATGCCTTGATATTTGGAACGTTTCATATCTTCTACAGAAAGTTGTTCATTTTTTGCGAATCCCCAGATTTTTTTCCGAACCTGCTCGTGCAACCACTCTGCCGAAGCCTCTACCAATCTATCAGAAAGTGTTTGCAGAAGCAGTATTTTGTAAGGATCGCTCTGCGCATCCTCTTTTTCAAAAGTTAGACTTTTAACTGATATCGCAAAACAACCTATAAAATCATTTTCTACATCTAAAAAATCCACCAAAGAAAGACAAACACCTTTCTCGTTCAATGTTTGCTGACGAAGCATCGGCAGTTTTTTTTCTTTATTCGGCAGTTTTATGTAAATATCTTCTTCTTTTGTTGAAGCCGGAAAAACTCCAACAACAGCATTTATCATAAAAGTTCCATTCCTCTTTTTAGAATTGAGAAGTTTTTTTGCATCAATAAAAAGCTGAAATGCTTCACTCGCTTTTGGTTGAATAGACAAAGGATACTGAGAAAGCCAAACCTCTTTTTGTGTCAAATCTGCATTCTCAATTTGCCTAAAATCGCCAACCAAACCCCACGCATTGAAAAAATAACGCCAATTTATATACTTTTCAATCGTCTGAACATCAACATCTTGTATAATTGTTATGCCTTTTTGCATCAGTGTAACTGTTCTTTTCTTACAGCATCTATTTTAATTAGTATAAAAAGCATAATTGAAGAAGCCCAAAGCGAAGAACCTCCATAACTGATAAATGGAAGAGGAATTCCGATAACTGGCATCAATCCGATTACCATTCCTACATTAATCAAAAAATGGAAGAAAAATATACAAACAACACAATAGGCATAAATACGATTAAACGTTGAGAATTGTCGCTCTGCAAGATGAATAATACGAAAAAGAAAAAACATATATATGAGCAAAGTGAATATAGAACCAACAAAACCAAACTCCTCTCCTATGTTACAAAAAATAAAATCGGTCACCTGCTCAGGAACATAATCCAACTTCGTTTGAGTACCACGTAAGAATCCCTTTCCCAAAAATTCACCCGATCCTATCGCAATTTTTGATTGATTTACGTTGTAGCCCGTTCCCGTAGGATCGTCTTCCATACCAAGAAAAACTTTAATTCGCATTTGCTGATGTGGTTCCATCACTTCTGCAAAAATGTAATTAACTGAGAAACAAAAACCCGACATCAAAACCAAAAATGCAGTAGCATAAAGTAAATTTTTATTTCGTGTAAAAACAAAACGAACGAGTGCAAACATAGAAAATAACAATACGCATCCAAAAGCAATATATTCGTAATTCACCGTCCATGGAGTCCAAACGTTTATTGCAAAAGCACAAGCAAATGCGAGAAAAGAAATAATTAAAAAGGCAAGTAATGTTTTATTTCTCTGTTCTTGTAAAAATAAAATTACAACGTCGATAAGCAACAATACAAATAAAGAAATCAACATTCCCCAAGAACCCAAACCATCACCTATTGGATAATTAAATCGCAAAACACTTATAAAAAGAGCGACAAAACTCACACCTAAAAGAAGTATCAGACCGGACATTCCCTCCCGATATAACACAAAGAAAAAAACAAAGAAAACCAAAGCACTACCAGTCTCTTTCTGCAAAACAATGATTATAGCAGGAAGCATAAACAATGCTATTGCCGTTACCAAATTCTTCATTTTTGAAATGTCGAATTCATAAGAACTCATAAATTTTGCTAATGCTAGAGCGGTTATAAACTTCGAAAATTCAGCAGGTTGAATACGAAAAGTTCCAAACTCTATCCACGAATAACTACCCTTTGTATTGCTCGCCAAAACAATAGTTACCAAAAGCAGAAGGATTGAAGCTCCATATAGAAAATAAGCAAAAAAATTGAAATATTTTTCGTTTATAGCTAAAACAACTACTCCCATAACAAATGCCAACGAGAGCCAAATCAACTGGGAATGAAATCGTGAAAATAAAGGGCTATTGGTTTCGTTGATTGAATAATCGGCACTGTATATACTAATCAACCCTATCCCCAAAAGCAGGAAATAGAAAAACACCGTTATCCAATCAAGATTCTTATAAACACTAATCTTCCTTGACATTTTTCAAAATAAAATCTGCGTTAGTAATATGAGATTCCACCCAAGCTCGCTTAGGAGAAATCTCTCTCTTTAGGTATTTTTCAATCATCAAGCTTCCGATTGGAGCAGCCCAAGTAGCTCCAAACCCTGCATTTTCCACTACTACGGCAATCGCAATTTTGGGGTCATCTTTGGGGGCAAATGCCATAAATAACGAATGGTCCTCACCATGAGGATTTTGCGCAGTTCCTGTTTTCCCACAAACAACAATATCCTCTATTTTTGCAATTCGAGCAGTACTTCCTTCTGCTCCATTTACCGCCATTTCCATTCCTTCTATAATGGGTTCAAAACACCATTTTTCAACACTTGTTTCTCTTTTTTCAAAATTAAAAACAACAGAATCGTTGTCTGTCGATTTTAAAAAATGAGGAACAACCCAATATCCTCTATTAGCAATAGCCGCACTCAAATTAGCAATTTGCACTGGAGTAGCAAGAATTTCTCCCTGACCAATAGAAAGCGAAACAATGTTCAACGATTTCCAATAATTTCCATAAATGCGTCGGTAAGTCTTACTATTTGGAATAAATCCTTGATTTTCACTCGGAATATCCACACCAAGTTTGTATCCAAATCCAAAAGAAACCACGTGATTTTTCCAAACTTCAAAAGAAGTATCAATGTTATCATACTTGTCTGCATCGAGCAAAGAACGAAATGCATAGCAATAATACGCATTGCACGAATGTTGTACCGACTGAGGCAAATTTAGCGGAGAAGAATGACTATGACAACCTAAATGAAAACGTCCAACTGTATATCCCATTCGACAAGGATAACGAGTAGAAGAACTGATAATCCCCTCTTGCTGAAAAATCATTGCATTGAGTGTTTTGAAGGTAGAACCAGGAGCATAACGTCCCATAAAAGCTCGATTGAGCAATGGGAGTGTAGCTTTATCTTGATTCAATGCTTTGAAGTTCTCTGCTCTTTCGGCACCGACTAACAATGAAGGAGAAAACGACGGAGCTGAAACTGCAGCCAAAATTTCACCCGTCGAAGGTTCTATAGCAACCACGCTTCCTATCTTATTTTGCAACAAATATTCTCCATATTCTTGCAACTCAATATCCAAAGAAATTTGAATATCGTTGCCTTTGATTGCCTCTTTATCGTAAATCCCATTTTCATACCTTTCTACAACCTTTCCAAACGAATTACGAAGAAAAATCTCATAACCTTTTTCTCCTCTGAGCAATTTTTCATATTGTTCTTCCAAACCATTCAATCCTGCATAATCGCCTGGAATATAATAATTCGTTGTATCGTTTTCTATCATCCGTTTGTTTACCTCGCCAACATTGCCCAAAACTTGTGCAGCAACAGGATAAGCATATTCTCTCAGCGTTCGAGACTGAATATAAACACCAGAAAATTTATACAATTTTTCTTGCAATAAACCATACTCCTCTATCGAAAGCATCGATGCGAAAAGTTGGGGAGAATAAGGCGAATAACCTCTGTTAATACGACGATTCTTGATTTCTGCAATTCGTTCATCAAAAAATTCACGATCAATCTTCAATGTTTTACAAAACTCAAGTGTATCAAAATTTTTCATCTCCTTCATCACCAACATCACATCGTAACTTGGTTTGTTTGAGACGATTATTTTTCCTGCTCTATCGGTAATCAAACCTCTCGAAGGATAAATCGTTTTCTTCAAGAAGGCATTGTTATCAGCAAAAGTTCTGTAGTCTTCGTTGAGAATTTGCAAAAAAAACAGTTGAACAGAAAAAATAAGTACCGTCAGAATGATGGCACCTTTTATCACAAATTGTCGGTTTTTATATTTGTCGGTTTTCATCTATTTTGATTTCAGCATTTGCACAACCATCAATAAAACAAACGTAAAAATCGTGCTAAAAATTGTTTCCAACAACACCAACCAAATCAAATTCAATGAAAATGCTTGCAAAGTAAAAAGTAGAAAGTGATGAAGCAAGATCAATATCAAAGAATAAACCACATAGTTTCTTTTCAATGATTTGAAAGTAAGTTCGTCAAGTGAATCTATTCCTTCAAATTGTACTGTTCGCTTTATAATAAAGGGGCGAAAAAAAGCTGTTGCTGTACAAGCCGCCGCATGAACGCCATAAGTATTTAGAAACATATCAACACTCAATCCCAACAAAAAACAAATGGGCATAAACAATTTGTTTGGAACAGATGTAGGGAAAACCAAAATAAAATAGACATACAAGAAAGCACCTATGCCAAAAATTTTAACATTGTTCAACAACAACACCTGTACTAACACAAGCAAAATAAATAAAATGCTATACTTTACAAACTTATTCATCTTTTTCAATTGTTGAAATTATTTGTTCCAATTCTTCCCGATGCTCATAAGCAATCACTTTCACCCATTTTACCGCCTGAAAATCACAAGCCAAACGAACAGAAATATCTACATTGGCAGCATTTTCCTTCAAAGAAGCCTCCTCAACTACACCAACAAGTATATCACTCGGAAATATTTCCGAGAAACCACTTGTTACAACACTATCACCTTTTGCAACAAGAACATGATGAGGAATTTCTTCCAAATTAGCTATTTGAGAAGAACATTCTTTCCAAATCAACGAGCCAAAATAGTCACCTTTCTTTAATCGGCAACTCAACCGAAGTTCGTTATTCAAAATAGGCAACACAACAGAATAATGTTCCGAAACCGACTTTATAACTCCCACTACACCTTGATTGTTTATTACGCCCATTTCAGGTGCAACTCCATCAGCAGACCCCTTATTTATAACAATATAGTTCTGAAACTTGTGCAAAGAATTGTAAATAACTTTTGCTGATATACAGTCAAAATCAGACTCCAGTTGAGTATTTAACAAATCTTGAATAAGTTCCTTTTGGACTGTTGTATAAAGAGAAGCATTTTCCTCTGCCAAAATTGCATTCTGTTCTCTCAACGAAAAATAATCCTCCACATAGGCTTGTGCATCATACACAGAAGCCACAACACTATTACAAGAAGATATCAACACATTTTTCTGAAAACCATCACTCGAAACAACAAAAAAAAGAGCCAACGCTTCGAGTAAAAGAAACTCAAGAAACGTACTACTCTTCACTAAAAAACGAATAAAGTTCTCCATTTTGTGTGTTACAAAAAAAAGGTGAAAAAAGAAGTAAGTGAACTTCTTTCTCATTCACTTACTTCTAAAACTCTTTCTTATCTCAATAAAAATTGGAAATTATCCACATTTTTCAAAGCGATACCAGTTCCTCGTGCCACAGCATGCAAGGGATCTTCTGCCACAATAAAAGGAATTTGAATTTTGTCTGTCAAGCGTTTTGCCAAACCTCTAAGCAAAGCACCACCACCTGTCAAATAGATTCCTTTTTTTGCCAAATCGGCATACAACTCAGGAGGAGTTTGTTCCAAAGCAGAAAGCACTGCAACCTCTATTTTTGCTATTGATTTTTCCAACGCATGTGCCACTTCTTGGTAAGAAACAGGAACTTCCATTGGCAAGGCAGTCATTTTGTTTGCTCCATAAACAATGTAATCCTCTGGAGCATCTTCCAAATCAGTAAGAGCAGAGCCAACTTCAACTTTTATTCTTTCGGCAGTTGCTTCTCCAATACGCATATTGTGCTGACGACTCATATATTGCACAATATCGTCAGTAAAATCATC